>CANQVY010000057.1 GCA_947627405.1 uncultured Bacilli bacterium
ATACTCACCATATTTTTGATTAGCTTCCGCAATTAAAGATAATAATTCTTTGTCAATAGTATAGTTTATTGGTAACACATCAGCTTTAAATGGTTCCATAATTTCCTAGACAAATTCTATCATATTTTTGCCTAAATACAAATAGAAAATGCACAATAAATTAATAATATTGTGCATTTTTCTCTTTTTTTGACATATTTTGCACAACTTTTGTGCAATTTATTGCTTTCTTAATCATTTCATAGCATAAGCATAATTTTCAAATTTAATATAGATTAATTACATAAACTTTTTTAAAAATCAGCATTTTTAATCAAACTATTGTAATTTATGGCAAACAAAAATGGAGCGCTATTGTGCTCCTTCAGAGAGATTTACGACAAAATAAATCTTTTAGATTTATCTCCGATTATCATAATTTTATGATTCCAAAATACATGAGCGCTACAAGAAGCAGAACAATGGCTGTACCAATAGCCATCCCTATGGATAACCCATTTGCAAATCCTAAACGATTTGCTCCAAATGTTTTTACATATTGTTTTGGTCCCTTAACCTCTGCATTCGTTATTTCTTCTGTTATCGGCTGTTCTACCTTTTTGTTAGAATTAGCCAAATGATTCATATTTTTTAATACATCTACTGGTAAATCTAAAAGAACAAGGCTATACTGTCCACTTGGATCACTTACCATAAAACGCTTACGTAAATCTAAATCCACTTCATTATCCGTCAATACTTCTAAATCATGTGCCTCTGCCAAATGATTATATATTTCAGGTAAAATGGTATGATCAAACAAATCTGCGTCTTCACAACTATAAGAAAAATTTCCTATTAAAACATCTCTAGTATTTTCATTATTTTCAGGGGCAGATACAATAATACTTAATTTATCATCTTGAAGCCTTCTATCTACTTCTGAAAGAATAATATCCGTTATTCCAATAGTTGGAGATAACTCTTCTTGTTGCCCTTGAATGGTTGTCTGCATTTCTTGAGCCGGTAATTCAACGGAATTTGTACTCAGTTCTGGAATTATAACCTTACCGTCTGTAGTTGGATCTATTGTAGGAAGATCCTCAAAGGAAGGATTTACTTCTTCAATGGATGGTTCTACTTGTCCAATAGGATCTGTAGATAAAGTTTCTATAGAATTTGAATTTGCCATTATTTCTAACTGCTCATTAATATGCTGTAAATCTTCTTTTAATCCTTCAAAAGATTCTATAGAATTACTATTTATATATTGTTCTAATTCCTGTTGTAATTCTTTTAAATTTATATTTTTATCCCCTTCCAAGGCTCTTTTTATTTTTTCCATTAATGGTTTTATGGCTTCTTGTTCTAAAGAAACTTTTTCTAAATCATTTAATAATTCATTCATACTTACACCACCTATTCTATATATAGAATAACACATTTTAAAAAAAGAAAAAAGTCCAATTTTATTTTTTGATTGAGCTTTTGTCTTTTCTACTTGGAAATATTTGTTATAAAACATTTATAATCGATTTTCTCTATTAGAATCTTTTTTATATAGTAAGATACTTTTTTTCATTCTATCCATTGACGGATTAAATCGATTGTATCTTTTATTTTTAATATTTAGTAAATATTTTATACTCCACCAATAATTCCTCTTTTCCTAAGTATCAATTTTCTGATCCAATCTACTGGTATTACAGTAGCAGCAAGAAGTAGCATAATATTAAATTCTTTGAATGTTAATCCATAGGTTCTAAATAAATCCCCACCGTAGTAAATAAGAATTGTTTGCACAATAATAATAAATAGAATAACAATCAAAAACACTCTATTTTTTAATAGATTTGATAAGATATTGATTCGACAACTTCGTGCATTAAAACTATTAAAAATACCCATAAAAATAAATAATCCAAAAAATGCTGTTAATAAATATTTATCTCCTAATCCTCCTCTAAAAAAACTACTAATAATATTTGTCTTTAAAAAGAAAATACAAAGCATGGCAGAATAAATACCTGTGAACAAAATTTCATTTAACATATACTTATTTAAGATATGTTCATTTTTCTTTTTAGGATATTCATCCATATATTCTTCTAAAGCGGGTTCATAAGAAAAGGCAATGCCTGCAAGTGTATCCATTACCATATTAATCCATAACATCTGAATAACGGTTACTGGAGTATCAATCCCAATAAATGGACCAATAATCGATAGACTAATTGCACACAAATTTACTGTTAACTGAAAAATAATAAATTTTCGAATACTTTTAAATATTGTTCTTCCATACATTACCGCTTTAGCAATTGATAAAAAATTATCATCAAGAATTACAATATCGCTTGCTTCTTTTGAAACTTCTGTTCCGCTTCCCATAGAAAATCCAACATTGGCTTTTTTTAAAGCGGGTGCATCGTTGACGCCATCTCCTGTCATTCCTACTACTAAATCTAATTCTTGTGATAACCTGACTAATCTAGATTTATCTTGAGGCAAGCTTCGAGCAACTACTTTTAATTTTGGAATTAATTGTTTAATCTCATCATCTGAAAGTTTATTTAATTCATCACTTGTAATCACTAAATCATTTTCTTTATTTAAAAGTCCGACCTCTTTGGCAATATTGATAGCCGTATCCTTATTATCCCCTGTAATCATAACCGTTTGTATGTGTGCCTTATTTACTAACTCAATTCCTCTGATGGCTTCTTCTCTTATCTCATCACGAATAGAAACAAAACCAACTAAAGTTAGATTTTCTAAATTATCATTTAAATCATTAGAAGTAGCAAAAAGCAATATTCTAAAGCCTTTCTTATTTAACTGTTGTATTTTACTTATCATTTTATCTTTATTTAAAAATACACTTCTTTTTCCGTTGCTATCATAGCAGTAATGACATTTAGGAAGTATCTTTTCATAGGCTCCTTTAATATATCGAATTTTTTCAATAACACAAGAGGAATATTTCCTTTTACTATTAAAAGAAAGGCTTTGTTCTTTTTTGAATGTATTGTTTTCTTCTTTTACAAAATCCAATAATGCTTTATCGGTTATATTTCCTCCTATAATTTCTTTCTTTGTATAAATTCCTTCATTATTATAAATAAAAGATTTATATAAAATATCCTTAAAAGAAGGATTTATCTTTTTTAAATTCTTATATTCAAATAGATTTCCATCATAAAAACTTTGAACTTTTAAATTTCCTTTTGTTAATGTACCTGTTTTATCCGTAAACAAAATATTAATATTCCCTGCAGTTTCTATCCCAACGAGTTTTCTCACTAAGACATTATTTTTTAGCATTCTTTTCATATTGGAAGATAATACCAAGGTAATCATCATAGGCAAACCTTCTGGGACTGCTACTACAATGATGGTTACACTTAAGGTTAGAGCATATAAAATATAACTACTTAGTAAAGGAAAGTTTGTAATGGTATTCAAAATAAGAGATCCATTAAAATGATTGTCAATTACAATTTTAGAAAACAAATAAGAAAAAGAAACAAGTATTGCTCCGATATACCCAATTTTACTAATTACTTTTGCTAAAGAGGTAAGTCTTACTTTTAGAGGACTTTTTTCTTGTTTTATATTTAATTCTTCACTCATTCTTCCGTAAAATGTCTCTTTCCCCACTTTTTCTACTTTCATAATTGCATTTTTTGCATACACTACTGTTCCTCGAAATACTTTTGAATTCTTTCCTTTGTATATTTCTTTTGATTCTCCTGTTAAAGAAGATTCATCAACAGATATCTCTCCATCCAAAATTACTCCATCGGCTGGAATTTTGTCTCCTGCTTGTAAAAGAATGATATCGCCTACTACAACTTCATCAACCCCTATTAACTGTTCTTTATTATTTCTTTTTACTTTACATTTCACTTTGGAAGCTTCCTCTTGCATTTTTATAAAAGCTTGTTCACTTCCATATTCTGAAATGGTTGATATAAAAGAAGCTATAAAAATGGCAATAACAATCCCAATTGTTTCAAACCAATCAAAATCTTTGATTAAAAAGACGGTCTTAATACCAAGCGCTATTAAAAGTATTTTAATAATCGGATCCCCTAAAGATTCTAATAATAATTTAAAAAAGCTATTGTTATTTTCCATATGAATACTATTTGTACCATATTTTTTTCTACTTTCGATTACTTCTTCATTACTTAGACCTTTACTATAAACATTATTCATAGAAATCCTCCTATAAAATGTTTATTAACCGATCATAAAAAAAAGAACATGCATATTTCGACATGTTCTTTTTTATTGTCTTAATACAAATTTATTATTTAAAATTTGCTACTTTTGATGGAGGAGTTTGATAATAAATATCCGGTACAGCTTTATATACCAATGTAGATATTGGTATTTTCGTTTTACTTGCCATTTCCTTTTTTAAAGATCCAATTACACTATTTATTGCATCAGAAATGTTTTTATATTGTTCTACATCTGTACATTTCGCCTGATCATAAGCAAATTCAAAAATAATACTTTTTGAATTTAAAATATTATCAAAATTAGTAAGTCCAAATACAGCTTGATTCCCTTGTTCAAACAAAACTTTAGGGTAAGTTTTATTCAAAAAATCACTATCAAGCATACTATGATTATTTATACAATTGAATATAACATTTATTTCTTCATCACTTAAGTTTTCAATATGAAAATTGTTTCTTAAATAGATATAATTGCTCCCTAAAGTAGAGAATTTATGATAAAAATTATAGTCATGATCTTCAACTATAGGAATATTTATTCCTAATGAATAAATATATTGATCATATTTTGAAAAATTGATCATTTGCTTTAGTAAAATTTCAAAACTTTCTCTATATTTTATTTGATATGCAATAAAATCATTTTCATTAATTTTTCTATTTCTAATTAAATTTTCATTATAGGTATTTGGAATATAAATAAACTTTCTCATATTATTCACCCTCCATTAATTTAAAGTCAATTGACCAAATTGATGTATATCCTTCGTTTCTTCGTATATTGCTGTCATGCACGAATTTATACTTATTTTTCCAAGAGGAAACAATAACATTTTGTTGTTCATCTAGTCCAGTAATCAACATAGCATGGCTTCCAACATCTTCAATGATATCATTTTGCATTATTGCATTCTCTAGTGCTTGATCAAGTTGTTCTCCTTTATTATAATCAGTTAATTGCTGTAAGTCAAAATGTTCCGAAGTTAAAATATTAAATTTATCTTTATTATTAAATAAAGTTGCTAATATTTCATTTTTTGTAACATCACTATCTTTTACTGAAATTGAGATAAGATCTGATGATATGTTAATTCCCTTGGTTTTTAAATATGCATCAATTGTAGTTGTAAAATCATCATAGCTTAATCCATTGTGATTTGACTTTATGAGTTCTGATAATTCTTCATCTTGATGATTTGCTAAAAACAATTGGAATGCTAAAGGCTCTACGCAATAGCTTTTTCCAGTTTCCGTAGGAATATATAAATTATAACCAAATTTTTCTTTGAAGATTTGATCCCCATTTTCTATACCTCCCATATAAGTACAGATGGCATTTGCAACAGCCATATATCCACATCCACTATTTGCATAAGCAGTCGCTAAATTGATTTTTTCCATATCCGTAATATTTGGAAAATTTTTTTCCATTAAAGATTCAATATATATAACTTTAACGTTAGCTTCATCAGAAAGATATCCCCATCCATTCACTATCATGTTTTCTATCATTCCTTGTACATCGCCTTGATCTCCACCATAAATAGTATCATTAAATATATCATTTGCAACTTCATATTTATTAATACTAATCATATTATCATCTATTTCTATCTTGTTTCTCATACCCCAAGAAATCTTTGTAGGATTTACTATATTGTTTTTAATGAAGAATTTGTCCAAATTTAAAATGGTATTTTCATTAGTCATAATATATTTTTCATATTTTTCCCCATTATATTCAAAACAAATTGAACATGGAGTATTTTTTACATTCGTAGTAATATTGTAAGATGGTACAGATTCAATACTTACAACTTCTGCCGTTTTAACATTTTGAAATGTATAATTAAAATCGCAAAAATTGGCCAATGAGCTAATTAATTTTTCTACATGTTTTCCGTCTATATTAAATTGTATTCTATTTAGCCCTTCTGATAATCCTTGATGTATATAAAGATTACTTTTTGCTTGATTTTTTTCAAATGAAATAATTTTGGTATTTCTATCTATGATATTTTGACATGAATCACTATTTGCATAAAAAGTTAGTTTGCCAGCTCCATCAGTTCTTATATCTACCTCTTGTAGTTTTCCATCAATCATAATTACCAAATTATAGTAACTATAGTCATCTAATCCACTTAATACAATGGAATTTCCATAAATATTACTTATAGGTAATTTTAATGCGGCTGATAATAAATTACCTATGTTCTCGGCATATTGTTTTGTAATATTATCAATTTTATTAATTAGTTCCCCTGTTTCTTTATTTATACCAAAATACATCTGTACATATTTTATATATTGTAAATAATCAGGATTTTCATTAATGATATCTACAGAATAATATTTATCTAAAATAACATTTAACAATTTATTGTAATTATCTAAATTATTTGAACTTTCTAAATTAACAACCATAGAAGATATAGAACCCGCTGTTGTTTTCATAACTTTATAAAAATCTTTTACTTCTAACTTGGTTAATTTATCTAAATAGGTATCAATAGCTAACCAATTAACATTTTTTTCTGACATACTATCTAATATATTTCTATAATCAATTAATGATAGATTATTTATGTAATTTACTAACTCTGGTTTTGAAAACAATATATTTAATTCATCATTTGATAAGGTACTGAAAGATTCAGAAATTTGGTTCATTACCCCTAGATTATCATAATTTTTAATAATTAAATCATTTAAGTAATCCGTTTTTATTAATTCTGAAAGCATATCATAATCTGTTGTCAATTCGTAAATACAATTATTATCTAACTCATTTATTTTCCCTGAATGAATTAAATTTAAAACTATTGCTTTCTTAAAATCAGTAATAGATGCATACCCCGCAGCATTAAGATCATTTATTTCTGTATCATCAATATTTTTTACAAAATCAATAAAGGATTTAAAGCTTCCATAATCCTTAACTACAACGGTTAACATTTCATCAATGTTTATAGCATTTCTAATATTATTTTCTGGTAATTCTATTGTTATCTCATCATTTTCCGATAATTCTAATGTTGTTTCATTTTCAATATTTTTTGGTACCTCAATTTTTGAATTTGTTTTCATGTTATTTGCTTGTATCTGATTTAATGCCGACCAAATTTCCATCGTATGATATTTTTTTATTTCTATTTTCAATTCACGTGGAACATACTTAAGATTTCCGGTATTTAAATAAGATACGATCTGATTAATATATTGTTGTTGCGTATATCCTCTATTCTTACCTTGATTAATGGCATTAAAAATATCTTGATAACAACTTGTTGAGTTATTCATATGAATTGGTTTATTAATTTTATCTTTATAATCATAGTAATTTTTATTATATACAATCTCCCCTACAACCCCATTTTTAACAGGA
>CANQVY010000058.1 GCA_947627405.1 uncultured Bacilli bacterium
TAGAGTTGAAGGTACACGTTCTAAAGTTAGACGTGAAAGAATGGGACACATTGAGCTTGCAACTCCTGTATCTCATATTTGGTTTTTTAAGGGCGTTCCATCTCGAATGGGATTGGTTCTTGATATGAGTCCAAGAGATCTAGAAGAAGTATTATACTTTGTCAGTTATGTTGTAATTGACAAAGGAAATACACCATTGGAAAATAAACAAACTTTATCAGAAAAAGAATACCGTGCTTATTATGAAAAATATGGGAATAGTTTTACTGTAGGTATGGGTGCAGAAGCAATTAAACAATTACTTCAAAAAGTTGATCTTGAAAAAGAAATTGCTGAAATTACAAAAGAATTAGAGGATGCTCAAGGACAAAAGAGAACGAGATTATTGAAAAGGGTAGATGTACTTGATGCATTTAATAAATCTGGAAACAAACCTGAATGGATGATATTGGATTGTATTCCAGTTATCCCTCCTGAACTTCGTCCAATGATACAACTTGATGGAGGTCGTTTTGCAACTAGTGATTTAAATGATTTATATAGAAGAGTTATTAATCGTAATAATCGTTTGAAAAAACTCATTGATTTAGGTGCTCCTGGAATTATTATTCAAAATGAAAAGCGTATGCTACAAGAAGCTGTTGATGCTTTATTTGACAATGGTAGACGTGGTAGAAGTGTAACAGGTGCTGGAAATCGTGCTTTGAAATCACTTTCTAGTATGTTAAAAGGGAAACAAGGACGTTTTCGTCAAAATTTATTAGGTAAGCGTGTTGACTATTCTGGACGTAGTGTTATTGTTGTAGGACCAAGTTTAAAAATGTATCAATGCGGTTTACCTAAAGAAATGGCGCTTGAATTATTTAAACCTCATGTAATTAATGGTTTAGTAGAAAGAGATATTGCTCATAATATTAAGGCAGCGAAACGTTTAATCGATAGTAGAGATCCGCAGGTATGGGATGTTGTTGAAGATGTTATTAAAGAGCATCCAGTATTATTAAACCGTGCGCCTACTCTTCATAGATTAGGTATACAAGCTTTTGAACCTAAATTAGTTGGTGGAAAAGCTATTCGTCTTCATCCACTTGTTTGTCCAGCATTCAATGCGGATTTTGATGGAGACCAAATGGCTGTACATGTTCCTTTATCTGAAGAAGCCCAAGCCGAGGCTAGGATATTAATGCTAGGAGCTAATAATATTCTTCATCCAAAATCAGGAGATCCGATTGTTACTCCATCGCAAGATATGGTTTTAGGAAATTATTATATTACTATGGAAAAATCTGGATTAGAGGGAGAAGGTAGAGTCTTTAAAGATCCAAATGAAGCATTAATGGCCTATGAAAGAAGAGAAATCACTCTTCATACTCGTATTGTTATTCCTGTTGATTCTTTCAAACATAAATTATTTGCTGAAAATCAAAAGGGAAAATATTTGGTAACGACTGTTGGTAAAATAAAATTTAATGAAATTTTACCAGATTCATTTCCTTATATTAATGAACCTACAGATGAAAATATTAATATTATTACACCTAGTAAATATTTTATTGAAACTGGAAAAAATATAAAAGAAGAAATTCAAAATATGCCTTTGGTAAAACCTTTTGCAAAAGGCACTTTAGAAAAGATTATTGCTCAAGTATTTAAGCGTTACAAAACAACAGAAACCTCAATTATGTTGGATAAGCTTAAAGATTTAGGATTTAAGTATTCTACAGTTGCAGGTGTAACGGTTTCTATATATGATGTTGTTACAAGTGATAAAAAGGCAGAGTTAGTAGAAGATGCAAATAAGTTAGTTGATAAAGTTAATAAACAATATAAACGTGGTTTAATTACAGAAGAAGAAAGATACAATAAGGTTATTGAAACATGGCATAAAACAAAGGATTTGGTACAGACTGAACTTGAGGAAAAAGCTAAAATGGATTTAGACAATCCAATCTTTATGATGATGCATTCAAAAGCACGTGGTAATATTTCTAACTTTACTCAAATTGCAGGTATGCGTGGATTGATGCAAAAGCCAAATGGGCAAGCCATTGAAATACCAGTATTATCTTCATTTAGAGAAGGACTTTCTGTATCTGAATTCTTCTTATCTACACATGGTGCTCGTAAAGGTAGTGCAGATACAGCTTTAAAAACAGCTGATTCAGGATATTTAACAAGACGTTTAGTTGATGTATCACAAGATATTATCGTAAAAGAAGATGATTGTGGTACAGAAAATGGTGTTGTTGTTCATGAATTTTTAAATGATAAAACAGGAGCTGTTATCGAAAGTTTATATGATCGAATTGTTGGACGTTATACAAATAAAAAAGTTATTCATCCAGAAACCGGGGAAGTAATTGCAGATAAACTTCAATATATTACAGAACCTCTTGCAGAAAAAATTGTTGCTTCTGGAATTAAGGAAGTTGAAATTCGAACGATTCTTACATGTAATACTAAAAATGGTGTATGTCAAAAATGCTATGGTCGAAATTTGGCTACAGGAAATTTAGTTGAAATAGGTGAAGCAATTGGTGTAATGGCCGCTCAATCTATTGGAGAACCTGGTACACAACTTACAATGCGTACTTTCCATACGGGAGGAGTTGCAGGAGGAGAAGATATTACACAAGGTCTTCCTCGTGTACAAGAATTATTTGAAGCTCGTAATCCGAAAGGAAAAGCAACGATTGCGGAAATTAATGGTAAAATTACAAAAGTGACAGAAGATCATGGTAAATTTAAAATTAGCATTAAAAATAAACTTGAAACAAAAGAGCATGTTACAAATTATGGATCTAAGTTAAGAGTTGAAGTCGGGGATGAAGTCGTTGCGGGTGATAAATTAACAGAAGGAGCTATTAGTCCAAAAGAATTATTAGCTGTAACTGACCCTGTTACGACACAAGAATATATTTTAAAAGAAGTTCAACATACTTATCGTTCACAAGGTGTTGATATTTCAGATAAACATATTGAGGTTATTGCTCGAAGGATGATTTCTAAGATTCGAATTGTCGATGCTGGAGGTACAAATTTCTTGCCTGGTGCCATGGTAAACTTCTATGACTTTACAGAGCAAAATAAAAATGCCATTATTCAAGGCAAAGTTCCTGCAACTGGTAGACCTGTATTGTTAGGTATAACGAAGGCATCCTTAGAGACGGATTCATTCTTATCTGCCGCATCTTTCCAAGAGACAACTAGAATTTTAACCGATGCTGCAATAAGGGGCAAAATTGATCATTTGACTGGATTAAAAGAAAATGTTATTATTGGTAAATTAATTCCTGCTGGAACAGGTATAAAAAATTATCAACAAGTGGATTACGATTTAGCAAGTGAATTACTTGATGAAGAACCAATTGATACATTGGAAGAAAATTTTATGGAATAAGAGATTAATCTTATTCCTTTTTTTTGATAATTCGTGTATAATAGTAATCAGGTGATATTATGAAATTAAATAATAAAGGTTGGGGATTTACTACTTTTATATTTTATTTATCTATTTTTGCTGTTTTTATAATTATTGTAACAATGTTAGCTATAAAAAATGCAAATATTATAAATCCTACTAGTCAAAAAGGGGAAAATCACGATACAGTATCAAATGAAGAACAAGCAACTTCTAAGACAAATTACAATCAAATAGAAGAAGAATTGAAAAGTGCAGCCTATCAATATCAACAAGAGTATTTACCAAATATGGCCAATGAAGAAGTTAAATATGTGACTGCAAGTAAATTAGAAGAATTAAAATTCTTGGATAATTTAACCGATGGGAATGTTTTATGTACTGGATATGCTAAGATAACCTATAATAATGGCAAGAATGATGTCATGGCTTTTATCAATTGCGGAGATTATATTACAGAAGGTTATAATGAAGAGCTAGATCAATAAAATAAAAGAAGCTTTGCATAGGATTAAAAATGATAAAGCAAGTAAAGAAAGATATTAGAAGTCTATTAAAAGGTGAAATTTAAAAATAAACACTAGAAAAATTCCTGAAAATATTTGGAATATTTTTGTTGACAAATGCATATCTTAATGATATATTATATGAGTTGATTAAATTAATTTTGCTTTGGGCAAAATTTAATTTATAATAAAAAATGACACACCTGGATATGTGGAAAGAAAGGAGATTTGTTTTATGCCTACTATACAACAATTAGTAAGAAAAAATAGAAAAAGTAAAACAAGAAAAAGTAAGGCACCTGTATTACAAGTTGGAGTTAATACAATCAAAAGAAAAGCGACTACAATAAATTCACCTCAAAAAAGGGGAGTTTGTACTCGTGTTGGAACCAAAACACCTAAGAAGCCAAACTCAGCATTACGTAAATACGCACGTGTTCGTTTAAGTAATGGCCGTGAAGTAGATACTTATATACCTGGTATTGGACACAATTTACAAGAACACAGTGTTGTATTAATTCGTGGTGGACGTGTAAAAGACCTTATCGGTGTACGTTATCATGTAATACGTGGTACTTTAGATACAGCTGGTGTTAAAGATAGAATGCAAGGACGTAGTAAGTACGGGGCTAAAAAACCTAAAAAATAAAAGTTATAAATCTTGAAAGGAGGAAAAATATATGCGTAAAAGACGTGCGGTAAAGAGAGATGTTTTACCAGATCCTATATATAAGTCTAAAGTGGTTACTAAATTAGTAAATAGTATCATGTTAGATGGTAAAAAAGGAAAAGCACAAACAATTATATATAATGCTTTTGATATGATTAAAGAAAAGACAGGTAAAGATCCTATGGAAATCTTTAATCAGGCATTAGAAAATATAAAACCACAACTAGAGGTTAAGACAAGACGTGTTGGTGGAGCAAATTATCAAGTTCCAATTGAAGTTACAGCAGAAAGAAGTCAAACTTTGGCTCTTCGTTGGTTAACAAAATATGCTAGATTAAGAGGCGGAAAAGGAATGGCTGAAAATTTAGCAAATGAACTTATTGATGCATCAAATGGTACAGGTGGATCAGTTAAGAAAAGAGAAGATACTCATAAGATGGCAGAAGCTAATAAAGCATTTGCACATTATAGATGGTAGAAGGGAGAAGTAATATGGCAAGAGATACGTCATTAGAAAAGACAAGAAATTTTGGAATTATGGCTCATATTGATGCAGGTAAAACTACTTGTACAGAAAGAATTCTTTTCCATACGGGTGTCAATCATAAGATTGGAGAAACTCATGATGGAGCAAGCACGATGGATTGGATGGAGCAAGAGCAAGAACGTGGAATAACTATTACTTCTGCAGCTACTACAGCTTATTGGAAGGGACATAGACTTAATATTATTGATACACCAGGACACGTAGACTTCACAATTGAAGTTTCGCGTTCACTTCGTGTACTTGATGGAGCAGTTGCTTTAATTGATGCACAGGCCGGGGTTGAACCTCAAACAGAAACGGTTTGGAGACAAGCATCTGAGTTTAAAGTTCCTCGAATTATATTTGCAAATAAAATGGATAAAATGGGAGCAGATTTTATTTATAGTTTAAAAACAATTGAAGACCGTTTAGGTGTTAATGCGAAACCAATTGAATGGCCAATTGGAGCCGAATCTGAATTTAATGGAGTTATTGATTTGGTTACAATGAAAGCTTATCAATACGATGGACAACAAGCTGAAGAGGCTAAAGAAATTGAAATTCCTGCCGATCTTAAATCTATAGCAGAGGAAAAAAGAGCAGATTTAATTGAAGCTGTAGCTGAATTCGATGATGAAATGATGATGACTTATTTAGATGGTGGAGAAGTTACAGTTGATATGATCAAAAAAGCGATTCGAATCGGTACATTAAAGGCAGAATTTTTCCCTGTTATGTGCGGAACGGCTTTAGGAAATATGGCTATTAAACCATTACTTGATGCTGTTATTGATTATTTACCAAGTCCACTTGATAAACCATCAATTGATGGAACAGATTTAAATGGAAATGCAGATGTTCGTCATCCAAGTGATTCAGAACCATTTAGTTCTTTAGCATTTAAAGTTATGACTGATCCATTCGTTGGACGATTAACATTCTTTAGAGTTTATTCAGGACACTTAGCAAGTGGTTCATATGTATTAAATTCTACAAAGAATGTTAAAGAAAGAATTGGTCGTATTTTACAAATGCACGCAAATCATCGTAAAGAAATCAGTGATGTATATACTGGAGATATTGCGGCTGCTGTTGGACTTAAAAATACAACTACAGGAGATACTTTATGCGATGAAAAGAAACCTATTATTCTTGAAAGTTTAGTAGTACCAGAACCAGTTATTCAATTGGCTGTTGAACCTAAATCAAAAGCTGATCAGGATAAGATGGCACTTGCTCTTCAAAAACTAGCTGAAGAAGATCCTACTTTTAAGGTTAGTTCAAACCATGAAACAGGGCAAACAATTATAGCTGGTATGGGTGAATTACACTTAGATGTTTTGGTTGATCGAATGAGAAGAGAATTTTCAGTAGAAGCGAATGTTGGTAGACCTCAAGTTGCTTATCGTGAAACCATTCGAACAGCTGGAGATTGTGAAGGAAAATATATTAAGCAATCTGGAGGACGTGGACAATATGGACATGTGTGGGTTAAATTTGAACCAAATCCAGATAAAGGTTATGAATTTGTGGATGCTATCGTAGGTGGAGTTGTTCCTCGTGAATACATTCCAGTTGTAGACAAAGGATTACAAGAAGCCTTAGAAACTGGTATATTAGCTGGATATCCTATGATTGATGTTAAAGCTACATTATTTGATGGATCTTACCATGATGTAGACTCTAACGAAATGGCATTTAAAATTGCTGCTTCTATGGCATTAAAAGCAGCTAAGAACAAGTGTAACCCTGTTTTACTTGAACCGATTATGAAAGTGGATGTAACAACTCCAGAAGAATACTTTGGAAATGTTATGGGTGATTTAACAGCAAGACGTGGAAAACCACTAGGTCAAGAAGCTAGAGGAAATGCAGTTCAATTATCTGCAATGGTGCCTCTTGCTGAAATGTTTGGTTATGCTACAAGTTTACGTTCTAATACACAAGGACGTGCAAATTATGTGATGACTATGGATCACTATGAGGAAGTCCCTAAAAATATCGCTGATGAGATTATTAAAAAAAGTGGGAATTAATTGTTAATAACAGAGGATTTAATTCTTTGTTGTTATAAATATTGTCAGATTATGATAAAATTTTATAAAACAGTTGAAAAATTTTCAATTGTTAGATAAAATAAAATAGTAATTAAAAAAAGGAGGAAATAAAATGGCAAAGGAAAAATTTGATCGTTCAAAACCACATGTTAATATTGGTACAATTGGACACGTAGACCATGGTAAAACTACTTTAACTGCTGCAATTACAAAATGTTTAGCTGAAAAAGGAATGGCAAAATTCGAAGATTATGCTGACATTGATAAAGCACCAGAAGAAAGAGAACGTGGTATTACAATTAATACTGCTCACGTTGAGTATGAAACTGAAAAACGTCACTATGCTCACGTTGACTGTCCAGGACATGCCGATTATGTTAAAAACATGATTACAGGTGCTGC
>CANQVY010000059.1 GCA_947627405.1 uncultured Bacilli bacterium
TAAGCGAAGCCAGAACAGTAAGCCTTTTAGGCGTCAGAGAAAAACCCCCAGTTTTACTGGGGGATATTTACTTTTTTCTTTATAGTATACTTTTTATAAAATAATTACTTTAGTGTAAATTTAGCTTCTTCTTTAATTTCACCAGTTTCAACATCATATTCTGAATGTTCAGTTCCAGAAACCATATCAGGTCCATAACCTGAACATAGCCTATTTGCTAATGTTTCTACATTATTTGAATCTTTCCATAAATATTTAACAGTTTTAAATCCTCTACCAAAACCATAACAATATTTTGATATATTAGCATTTTTTATATATTCAATCATTTCTTTTTTTGCTTCTTCTTTTTCTATACCAGTTGATTCTACAACTCTTTGTGCATAATTTGCTAATTCAAAATCATTATCAGCAACTAAGTCTGCAAATTCTCCCCAAGCATCATAATTTCTATTAAATTCTATTTTTTTAATATCCGATAGTTTTTTGATATTTTTACTAACTTCTTCAATAAATTCTTTTTTACTTTGTGCTAATTGTTTTTGGAATTCATGATATTCCTCATATTCTTCCTCATATTCTTCATCTTCTGGTTCATCATAATCTTCCATTCCAAAATGAATTTTACTATCATTTTCTACATTATCAACTAATAATTTGCATAGTTCAACGACATTTGTAGCTCCAAATATTGTTTTATTATCTAATGATGATTCAAATGATTTTGGTTTTAATTCTTGGTCTGTCAAAAAGTCTATATATAATTCTGGAGCAATTTCATTAGAATATTTTTCATCAACCCTTTCTACAAAACTAACAAAACATTTACAATTTCCTTTTTTATATTTTGAATATAAATCGTGATACTTTTGTCCCTTTAAATGACCAATAACTATTTCTTTATATATAACATCTATATTGTTATTATTACTTTTTCTCAACTTCAATATAGTTCCTACATGAAGTTCATTAATTGTTTTGCAAATTACTGAATCATGAATATTAGCAGAAATAACATATTGAGTGTCATCATGATTTTTTGTATTTGTTTTTAAATCTCTTAACGAATAAATGAAACTAGATTCACCACCATCGTCTGGACTATATTCATAAGGATCATCAATATAAGTGTACTTTTTGTTATTTTTATCAATAATATTTATTTTTACTACAAAACTACTACTGCTTGAGTTTGTTACAAAATCAGTTCTTATTTTCATTTGATTTTTCCTTTCTTTCAATATCAAAATTATTATCTAATTCAATTACACTTTCAACTAAATAATTATCCATAAATTTAGTTGTTCCCATAATCCAATTACAATTATATATATTTTCTAAAACTTCATCAATTTTAATAATCAAATCATTTTTGTCTATTAAATTGATTTTTGTCTTGTATAATTCACCCGAAATGTTAAAGGCTAAATTAAGATGCTCATCAAGCCAAAATACTACTTTTCTTGTTTTAATTATTGAAAAACATTTTTCCAAAATATTAATTGCTTCTTCATATTTTGATGCATCACTTTTAGTCTCAAGGAATTCTTTTATAGCTAGAGTTCTATCAATGCAATAATTAAATGAACAATTTTCGTTTCCTTTAATTTTGGCTTTGGAATTTTCTATCACAATATTAAGTAAAGATTTACAATCGGTAAAATTTTTCAAATCTATATTTTTTATTGTACCACCAATCACAATTTTTTCGACACCATCTAATTGTTTGTAAAATGAAGATGACATTTTATCTACGCCATAAGGTAATTCTATAGTTTTGGAATATTCTTTAATTCCCGTTACAGCTACAACATCAGACTTTTCTCTATATTCAAGTATTAAATTATTTAACTTTTGTATTTCTTTGTCTATATCAAGTTTGGCATCTAAACATTTTTGTTTAACAATTTCCTCAGCAAGTTGTGCATTTTTGCTAGTTTTAGTAATTTTAAGTTCTTTTGGAACTTTTATTGGTTTTTCCTTCTTTTTCAAGATATTTTGTTGATATAAATAGTCTTTTAAAGTCATTTCAAATAATTCATTAGCACGATTGGCCAAGGTCTTAATTTTACCTGCATAATTTGGTTCGTTCTCTTGTAATTCTTTTATACTAGAAAAAATTGGGTTAGAAGAATACTTGTTTTTTAAATAGTCTATTATTTCATAAAAATCATTTGCTGGTCTTCCGCCAAGATTTTTGTCGTTATTATTATTCATATTTTTAACTATCCTTTCTCTTCTAAATATCACCATAAAGTAATAATTTTCTTGAACTCATCGTTTTCCCTTTAACATCAATTATGTATTCTATAGAATATGTACCATTCCAATGAGATCTATTAAGTTTTCCATTAAGATATTTTTCAATAGTTTGCATTAATTCTTCTGATGAAGCAATCCATAAACAATTCATTTCATCTGATAAGGTATATTCGTTATCATGAATTGGTAGTTCAGGAGCTGAATTAATAAATTCAAACATTTCATTTACTATATTATTTTTTTCATTTAAGCTAGCATTCTGATATTTTTTCTTATATTCTTTAAGTTCTAGAACATCATTCCAATCAATCCACATCGCTGAATCTCCTGAACCAAATTTTTCATTTTGAATAGTAATTGTTTTTAAGTTTTCCAAAGTTATCTTTTGTGATTTATATTGCTTTTTAAACTTAAAAATCGTATTTGGTGCAACATCAGAAACTGAAACTGTTTTTCCCTCATAAAATTCATCTATAGCTTCTTGATCATCTTCATCTTCCGGATAATCATCCATATCTCTCCAACCATCAATTTTTGCGGTTGAAAACAAAAGATTAGTTAACTGATCAATATTTTTCATTAAACTAAGATTATACTTTTCAAACTTAATGTCGTTTTTAATTTCATGAGGTATTAAAAAGATGTTACTAGCTGTCATATCTCCATCATCAGAAAAACAAGTTTCCTCGCTTACCGCAAGTTCCATTTTAGCATTTTTTCCTTCTTCACTTTCATAAGTTATTTCTAAAATATAATTTGCACTGCTTGAATTTGTTACAAAATCTGTTCTTATTTTCATTTTATTTTTCCTTCCTTTCACACAAAACTATTTCTGGCATTAATGGACATCCACCCATACATAAATTTCTAATTTTACAATTTGGACAAGATTTTAATAATATCTTTCTAAAATTATTAAACTTATTACTATTCCATGCTTCTTCGATTGTTGTTGGTTTTAGTTGTATTTCATAATTTTTACTTTTATCAAAACTGCAAGGTACCATTTTCATGTCTGAACCTATATAGCAACTATATCTAGCAGCTTCACAAGTATCAAGTGATTCAAACATTACATTTTTACAAAAATTAATCGCTCCTGGAACATTACAACTATCCATTCCAATTTTAAAGGGATGTTTTTTATCAATTAACTTAAAAAATTTTTTTACCTTTTCGTCAGTTACAGATAACATATTATTTTTTTTGCCTAAACCGACTGGTTTATGTAAAAGAAATATTACTGCATTTATTCCTTTGGGAAAATCATTTTTTTCTAATCTTTCTATTGCTTCATCTATTGTATTCTTTCCAACAACATAATGAATGTTAGTCTTAACATCTGCATCTAATAATATTTGAATTGCATTTAAAGTATATTCACTTCTATACCAACTTACAGCTACAGCCCCGCAATATTTTTTACATATTTTGGCAATATCTTTTGTCATTCCATAACCAGATGTAGTAAAGTTAGGGACTAATCCATATTTTCTTGTAATTTTTAATAAATCCTCAAATTTTTCGTGTTGATCTGGATCTCCTCTTCCACCTAAAGCCAACTGATTACATTTTCCTTGGCATTGCTGACATATCCAAGTGAAATTTTCTACACTCATATTTTCTTCTTCTATACCTAATCCATTTTGATAACATCCTATTCCAGCTTTAACACATAATCCTGTTTTGCCATGAATGCAATGTCCCATAACTCCAACATCAATCAAATGGGGAAATGAAGCCATAAATGGATCTACACCTGTATCATTTCCATTTTCATCTAATATTCCTGTTCTAATATAAGTACCAGTTTCAGTATCAAATGCTGTTTTGAAACAATATTGTTCATCTTTTATTACATACTTCATATCGATGCTCCTCGTAAAAAATAAATTAATTCAAAAATTTCTTCAATGTAATTATATCATGAAAAAAGCCAAATTTATATGTTAATTAGTTAATAGACTTGAAAAAAACAAAAGTTATTACGGTTAAGAGTAATAACTTTGCAAAGATATGAAAATAATATGTAATATAACTAGAGGTAATTGATAATGCTTTTAAGAGAAGATTATTTATCTAGAATAAGAGGATTTTATGACTCAAATTTAATTAAAATATTAGAAGGTATTAGAAGATGTGGTAAATCAGTAATTTTAAGTCAAATTAAAGATGAATTAAAAGAACAAGGTAAAGCTGATGAAAACCATATTATTTTTATTAATTTTGAATTTATAGAATATGAGAAATTAAATAAGAGTATATAAATTATTTAGTTTATTGACAAAAATAACGACTTTATTGTAATATTATATCAAGATAGGTGATTGGTATGAAAAAATATGTTTTTTTTATTGCTTCGTGTATAATGTGTATTTTTATTGGTTTATGTAAAATTAGTGCTAAAGATATTTCTTTAAATGATATTGTCGATAATTTAAAAGAGACAACTTCTTATACTTCTAATTTAATTGAAGGTCATTTTGTCAATATAAAAAATGCTAGTGATAATTTGAATATTACATATGGAACTAATTGGGATGATAGAGAAAATTATACTTGTAATTTAAAATTTACTTATAAAGATCAAGTATTAGAATATCAAAAAGATAATGGTGAAAGTGATTCTTGTGCTATGCGGAATACTGAATGGTTTACTGATATTTTAAGAGTGGTTGGTCGTTTACTTAAAGTAGATGAAACGGAATTGATAAATTGGTTTAAAGACGTAAAAGCAAGTGAATTAGAAAAATTAACCATGGAAAATAATGGAATGAAAGTAGAAGTAAAAGATGTTAATGTTTCATCTTCAGTCTTTCGTTATTTTTTAAAATTTGAAATAGATTTTAAAAATTTTAATTACAATAATAAGTTATGTTTTTGTCCAGTAACTAGTTTAAATGAAAACAGAAATATAACTAATTATGTTACTGGTGATATGACATGTGCGGATGCTAAGAAAAAATATTGTCAGGAAAAGGAAGTATGTACTTGTCCAGCTAATAAATTAAATGCTTATGAGGATTTAAGTTCAAAAATGCAAACTGATAATATAAATTGTAATGAGGCTCAGAAAAAATATTGCCAAGAAAAAGATGTATGTACTTGTCCAGCTGATAAATTAAATGCTTATGAGGATTTAAGTTCAAAAATGCAAACTGATAATATAAATTGCAATGAAGCTCAGAAAAAATATTGTCAGGAAAAAGTTTATCAAAATCCCAAAACCAGAGATACAAATATTATTACTTTTTTAATATTAGCTATTATTACTTTTTCAGTATCTTGTTATAGTTTTTTAAAAATATTTAAAACTAAATAATTTAATTTTTTGAAATTGTTTAATTTACTTAAAAAAATAAAATACGATATTTTATTTTCTATAGTTACGGTATAGGTATAATGTTGATTGTCTATTCTTATAAAATGCATCTAACCAAAACTCTTCATCAATCGTATAAAGATAATAATATTTACATATATTTGGTTTTTAGTTCTCTCTATAATTTGTTTATACATTTGAAAAGTGATTTGTAAAAAAATCTCAAGAATTTATTTCTTGAGATTTTTAGGTTGTGGACACAGTCCTCAGCATGATATAATTTGATTACAAGGAGGAGTTTATGTGTATTGAGAATATTGACATTGAAAAATTAAGAAAAGCTCTTATTGATTATTTTACTTCAGCTATGTTTATGGTTTCTCCAGTAGCATTAGTTGATTTAACCAAAGTTGAAAATGCAAGTGATGAAAAAGTAATACAAATAGCATTAGATAACAAGTTTGATTTAACTAAATATCAAAAGACAAAAATATAAAAAATAAAATATATAATATTATAATTAATTTATAAAAAGAAAGGAAATGATTATATGGCAAGTTGGAATTTTGGAAATTTAGGAGCTTCTTGTAATAAGGAAACAAAACTTGTTGAAGAAGTTTTAGAATGTGTTGGGGTTGATTTTTCTATAATTAATGAATCACAAACAGGATTTATATCTGAGGAATATAGACCTAAATTTGAGGGAAGTATAAAAAATAAAGTTAAAAATTTGTTATACATATATGATATTGTTAATGATTTGTTTGATGATAATGTATTTTTATATTATTCGTGGGAATATGGAAACTCTATAAGTGATTATTATAATAGACATGAAGAAATATATAATCCAATAACTAAAAAAATAATTATTGTGGATTGTGAATATTGTTATGGAGAACAAGAAATTTTTGGTAAGAATGTTTATAAAGTATTAAAAAAACAAATTGAAGATGAAGCAAAAAAACAAAATATATCAGTCAAGTGGGATTCTAATTTATTTCCTTCAACTGATGAATTTGCAGATTTTTGTGATGAATTTATAGATAGTTTAGGCGGATTGCCAGATTTGGGTAAAAAAATAGAAGAAAAAGATATTCCAAGTAATAAAGAAGTAAATAAAACTTTAATAAAGAAAATTGCCGATACAGCTGGAAAGAATGGCCTTTTAGAATTAGTAAATGCTATAAAAGAAAAGTATGGTGTTACCCCTAAAACTATAAAAAGGAAAAAGAAACTTACTGAAGCAGAGTTAATAAAAAAAATAAAAGAAAAACCAATTTTTTTAAGAAGATTAGATAATGATATTAGAAATAATAAAGAATTTTTATTAAAGCTAATTAAAGAAGATATTTTGGGATTTAAATTAGAATATGCAGGTGAAGAGCTTCGAAATGATAAAGAAGTAGTTTTGGAAGCAATAAAACGAAATGCGGATTCTTTACAATATGCAAGCGATAAATTAAAAATGAAAAAGAAGAAGTCTTTGCAGCTGAAAAGAATCGTGGTTATGTATTGCAATATGCTAGTGAAAAACTTCGAAATGATAAAGAAGTAGTTTTGGAGGCAGTAAAACGAGATGGTGGAGCTGCTTTAGTATATGCCAGTGAAGAATTAAGGGCAGATAAAGAAGTGGTTTTAGAAGCTATAAAGACTTGTAGTTATGTATTGCAATATGCCAGTGAAGAATTAAAAACAAATAAAGAATTTGTGCTAAGAGCTGTAAAGAATGATGGAAGTGCATTGGAATATGCCAGTGAAGAATTAAAAGCAGATAAAGAAGTAGTTCTAGAAGCTGTAAAGAGTGATGGATTTGCTTTAGAATATGCTAGTGAAAAATTCCAATCGGATAAAGAAGTAGTTCTTGCAGCTGTAAAGAATCGTGGTTATGTATTGCAATATGCCAGTGAAAAATTCCAAGCGGATAAAGAAG
>CANQVY010000060.1 GCA_947627405.1 uncultured Bacilli bacterium
CCGGAACAAATACTTCCGATAGATGGATAATCATCTAGAATGGTTTCATATATAGTACCCGTATAATAGTCCAAGCCTCGAGCAATGGTCAAATCAATTCGAAAGTTTTCTTCTTTCATTCCTAAATTTCTCATATAGTTCATAACTATTTGTAATTCTTCTAAACCTAATTGAAAGGTTTTATTTTCAATTTTTAAATTTTTAAGTTTATCTATTTTTTCATCGTTTGAACCATCGATTTTTATAAAATCAATAATGGTTTGTACTTTTTTAGACTCTATATTCTTATCAAGTAAAGAATCTCTTACTTTGTCTTCGCCTATTTTATCTATTTTATCAATTTCTCTTAATATTTCTGTTCTTTCACATGTTAAATCTAACGATTCAAATAATCCATTTAATATTTTTCTATTATTGATTCGAATCGTATATTTACCAATATTCATCTTTGTAAAAATTTCACCAATTACACACGGAATTTGAGCATCGTTTAAAAGTGATAATTCTTTATCTCCAATAATATCAATATCACATTGATAAAATTCACGAAATCGACCTTTTTGGCTTCTTTCTCCTCTATAAACTTTCCCAATTTGATATCTTTTAAATGGGAAAAGCAATTCATTATAATTTTTAGCTACATATTTGGCTAGTGGAACCGTTAAATCAAATCGTAAGGATAAATCATTATCTCCTTTTTTAAATCGATAGATTTGTTTTTCTGTTTCCCCTCCTGCTTTAGCTAATAATACATTTGAATACTCAATAACTGGTGTATCTAGTGGTAAAAATCCATATTTTTCATACGTAGTTTGAATAATATCTTTTAATTGATTAAATAATATTTGTTCCTCTGGTAATAACTCTAAAAATCCAGATAGTGTTCTTGGTTCTACTTTTTCCATTTTTTTCTCTTCCTTTCTTCAATAAAAAACTATATAAGCTTATACTTATATAGTTTAAGTACAAGCACCATAAATAGATGCTTGTTTTATACTTTTATATTGTATTTTCAAGCACCCATAATCAAATGATGAATATGTTGTTTCCATAGTCTATTCATACCTATTTCTCCTTGATGCTTTGATTATACTATTTTTCTATTTTCTTGTCAAATCGCTTTATTCTTTTTATTTAAATCACTTCATTTTGGCTATTTTAAATAATACCATATTTTTATTTATAAATAACATTGACTTTCTTCAATTGATAGAAAAGATAGTTCCTTGTTTTCTAAAAGATTTTTGATGTCTTTTTGTTTGATCTTATGATTTTTATTAGGTAAAGTTTCAAGTATTTTACTAAGCATATCTATTTCATCGGTAAATTCTACTTCTTTTATAAATACTGCATGAAAGCAACTTCTAATTTCTTTAATATATGCATCATATGGATATTCTCTTTTTATAAGATTATTTTTATAACGACTTTCTTCAAGATTTTTTATTTTTGATGGAATTTGATATTTTCTTAAAAATGATAAATTTTTATACTCTTGTTTTTCAAGAACGGCATCTAATTCTTTTATGATTTTAGGATAATAAATGATGTCATAATCATATTCACATCCAAGTAAGAAAAATCTATGTTTATAAGAGAAATTAAGAATCATGGCATCTTTTTCTATCGGATTAAATAAAGATGTTGTGATTAAATTTCGATGTTCTTTCCTTCCATGTTTTTTAATAATTTTATTCTTAATTTTTTCAATTCTTTCATCAACCTCAATTTTATAAAACTTTATTTTATTTTTATTTATTTTATAATACATATTCTAACCTCTTTTCTTTATTTGCGTATATTTTACACATTAAAATTTGTTTTAAAATGTATTTTACAATACATTTTGATTTTTAACACTTTTTTTAAAACGATATAATTTGGCAGGTTTATTTCCTTCAAATTTTATTTCTTTATTAGCATCTTCAATAAAATTTAATACTTTTTTTCTAAAATTTCGACGATCAATTTTTTTGTTTAAAATAATTTCATAAGTTTTTAATAATTCTGGCATTGTAAATGTACCAGAATAAAAGTTTTTTAAAATATCTGTATTTACTATTTTTTCTTTTAAAACTTCTATATTCCTTTTTAAAATGTTATTGCCGTCATAGGCTAGATTCGGGACTTCATTTAGTAAGAACCAATCCGCATCTTTGGTCTTTTCAGTAATTTTATGAATTCTTACTTTTTTGCTATCCACAATTCCTATATAAGATACACAGAACATGCGAAACACTGGAGAACGATCAATTGCATCGAATAGATCCGCCTTATAAAGATTTATGTTTTCTATAGCGGTTTTTTCTTTAATTTCTCTTTTTATTGCTTCATCTAATGTTTCGTTGTTATATACAGCCCCTCCAATTAATGCCCACATTCCTTGATAGGGTTCGTTATTTCTTTTGATCAAGAGGACTTTGATTTCTCCCTTTTCTACTGTAAAAATTGTTGCTAAAACATGTACCCCTTGATTTTGATATAATGGATTTTTTATATTCATTTGAATCACCTACAATACAAGTATATGCGTATTTTATACACATGTCAATATGATTTGAATAAAAAAAGAAAGTTTACACTTTCTTGGCATGAGTTTCCTTATATTTTTGCTCACATGCTAACATGTTATGAAAGATTTCTCTAGACGTAGCAATAAAACTATAAAAAGTATCAACATCCTCTCCAGGTTCTTTCTTAATTATTTTATCCATCAATTGATAATAAGCATTTCCACCAAATTTCTCATTATAATTCAAAATCACAGTATTGAGCTGTTTTAAATTTTCATAGCCAACCTTACTATAAAAAGTAGCGCTACAATTATAATTGATTCTAGAATCTTTAATTTCTTCTTTAAAATGCTCATAAAAAGGTTCTACAAATACTCTAAGACGTTCATAACTTGTTGATCCTTTTACTTTCGAATTTTCTTTGGTATTAATCACTGTAAAGTTAGAATCCAGACAGTATTGATGAAACTCTTGCGCTATCATTTCATTCATGATTTCAGATAACAATTCAAAATCACGTTTTTCCTGCTCTATTGTATCTTCAAAATCGATTTCATCTTTTATGATAGCTTCCACGTAATCCATACCTGTATTAAAACCAATTTTTTCCTCATCCATATCCAAACATACTGTTTCAAGCACATGATTTAATTCATGGTATAAAAATTGATCAATATATTCAGGAATTAAATTAGAGGAGATAAATAAAAATGAAAATAATTCAATTTTATCCCCCATTTGAATTAGATTAGGAGTTATAAATGTATAATCGTTTAATATTGTATTCCGATTCAATGGTACATTTTTATTAAGCAGAGGTAGATTTTTTATATATTCAAAGTGTTTGTGAAAGACAGGATCTTCTTGTATCATACGATCAATAAATTTATTAGACATATCCATTTGTAATGAAATAAGTTTTTCAATTTGTTCTTTACTAGGATAAACAATCTTTCCCTCTTGATCTTTAAAATATTCATCAACCATACTTTTTTTAAATCCAATTTCCTCATCGGTTACTTTAGGATTTTGTATAATTTCATCATAATGTTCATAAAAATAAGTAATTAAGGTGGATGATAAAATCTGGTGATCAAATAAGATATGATATCCTTTAAAATCATATAAATTAGCCTGCGGATTTTTTGCTAATATCTCCCTATCTTCTGCACTTAATAATTCTTTTATAGATAAAAGAAATTTCCTACTTTCTTGTTGTGAAAGAAAACTTTGTCTTTGATTCGCTTCTTGATAATAAATTATTTTGTCTTTTAATTCATTTGTTTTTTTATTGAATTGATCTATAATTTTCTTATATATATTTTCTATAATTTCAAAATCATTTTTATATTGCTCAAAATGTTGTAAAAATTCTTCTTCTGTCTCATTGGTAGAATAAAATTGATGAATTAAATTGAAAGCTTCTTGCTTTTTATACTGACTACTTTTATAGTCTTGTTTTCTATCTTCAATATAACCCAGCAATTTTTCTAAGGGCATAATGTTTTTATATAAAAAATTTACATTGCTAAAAAATGTGGATTTATTTTCCTCCTTTTTCTCAAAAATTTTCTTATTAAAGTTTTCCGAAAAAGAACATTGAGAAACTTCGTCTAAAAATAAATCTTGCAATTGAATAGAAACCGAATTTAAGTAATACTGTATATTTCTTTCTATATCTTTAGGTTTGCTATAAGCAATAACATATAAATTTTTTAATTTTCGTTCAATGAGAGTTCTGTACTTTTCACCATAAAATTCGATAAACTTTTCTTTGATTAAAGGAAATTTTTGTTCAATGACCTGATCAAAATGAATTAAATTCCAATAAAACTCTTGCTCTTCTTTATAATTCATAGTACCACCTATTTATTCATTATAATATTTTGGATTTTAAATACATTCTAGCATAACTTAACAAATCGAGAATACTTTTTAAAATATAAACAAAAGCAAGTAAGAAAATCATAATATCAGTTTTTATAAAGGATTTTTCTTTAGAAAAAACATAAATTGCTATAGTAGAAAGGAAAATGATACATAGATAAAAAAGAGAAAGTAAAAAGCATTTTTTAATTTGTTTATTAAACAGTGTACCATCTATATCAAAAATTTTATTATAAATAACAAATAATTCTAAAAAAATAAGAAGCAAAAAAATTACAGGAAGCAATCGAAAGGCAAAAAAACCTAAATTTGAAAATTCATCACTTGAAAAAAATATTTTGTATTTATTCAAAAAATAAGTTCCTCCCACAACAATTATAGTTAAAAGAAAAAATAAAAAATAAGATTTTATACGAAAATTTGTAATATATTGTTTTAATTTTTTTTGCCCAAGTATATTTTTAGCATGCATCTTATCAACTTTTTTTATCTTATTTATCTCACTATTCTTGAAAAATAATCGTAGAAAAAAATTTCTTTTTAACTTCATATGTACCACCCAATTTAATTATATCATACTTTGTTTGCAATCTATTTGTTCGAAAGATATTCTATAGCTTGTTTTAATAAATCTTTATCTTTTTGATAAGTAATTATCTTTAAAGCATCCTTCCATAAGAACCAATTTAATTCTTGTATTTCTTTTTCTTGTCTTTTTTCTTTTTCACTTTTATCTTTTACTGTGGCTAAAAATAATACAACATCTTTCATAACGTCCTTTTTTGGACTATAAGTATGTACTCTCCTGAAATGATTGTCAATGATAATATCTAAATTTGTTTCTTCTTTCACTTCTCTTAATGCTGTTTGTTCTTCACTTTCGTTTTGTTCTACATGACCTTTTGGAAAAGACCAATGCCCAGTATTGTGCTTTACTAAAAATATATAAAATTGATCATTCACCATTTTATAAATGATCGCTCCACAAGATTTTTCTTTTTTCATTTTCTCTTTTCCTCCAATCTGTTTTCATACTTTTGAAACCCAACATTTATTGTATAATCAGCAGAGATAAACTTTATTCATTCGTTAGAAATAAAATTACCAAGATCATAGTCTTTATATATTACTTTAGAAAATATTCCTAAAGTAATATACATTTTAAATCATTTTGTCAAAGAAGAATTTTCTTGAATAGGAATTAATCTTGTTTTGCTCACATTCAGAAATGCACATTTATGCACAATTTCAAATTTTTCATCATCCGTTGTTAGTTCATACTTTACGAATAAATTTGGGACAAAATAATATTTATTATCTATAAAATTTCCATATTTATCATTATTTTCTGTATAAATACCTTGTAACATATTATATAAAAGTTTCCATCGATCACAAGATCCAACATCAATTTCCTCTATTCTATCTGAAAGATTATCTTTTGCTTGTTCCTTCATATCTATAATAGTTGATTGAACATTAAATCTAGAGTATAAATCTTTTAATGATGCGCTGTCTAAATATTGATTTAATGCTTTAAAAATACAATTTTCTACATTCGTATTTTTATCAATTACCAGCAAACGAACTGGATTATTTTTTTTATAAAACACAATAGCATGATGCTTATTTTTTATATTAATAAAATCGCAATTATATGTGATGATACAATTACAATTCTTTACTATCTTATAACGATCAAATGGTATATTACCCCCCCCATTTTCAAAACCATCTATGAATGCTCCATTAAAACATTCATAATGATTTTTATGCTGTTCTGTCCATAAATCTATTGTTTTAATTAACTACATACATTTCCTTCTTTCTAAAAAATTTTATATATCTTTTTCCCTTTTTATTTTATCATGAAATTTATAAATTTCTCAATAGTTTTTTATCGCTTTACTGCATAAAAAAAATGAATTATTTTAAATTCATTTCATCCCATGATTTGTCCTCCGTTATTATGAAGAACTTGCCCTGTTACATAACTTGAATCATTAGAAGCTAAAAATACAAAGGTTGGTGCCAGTTCATAAGGCATTGCCCCTCTTGCCATAGCAGCATCTGCTCCTAAAGAAGGAATTTTTTCTTTAACCCAACAAGCTGGTTGTAAAGGTGTCCAGAAAAACCCTGGTGCAATGGCATTTACACGTATATTTTTCAATGCCAAGTTTCTAGCTAAAGCTCTTGTAAATCCTACAATAGCCCCTTTTGTAGTAACATAATCAATTAATTGGGGATCTCCATAAAATGTCGTTACAGAAGTTAAATTAATAATGGATGCACCTGATTTTAAATAAGGTAAAACGGCTTTGGTTAAATAAAACATTCCATATATATTGACTTTCATTGTCCAATCAAATTGTTCATCACTTATATTTTCTAAACAATCTTGTTGATATTGAACACCAGCATTATTTACTAAAATATCAATTTTTCCAAATCTTTTTAAAGTTTCTTTTACTATACATTTACAAAAATTTTTATCCGCAATATTCCCAGATAATAACAAACATTCTCCACCTAATTTTTCAATATATTCTTTTGTGTCTTTAGCGTCTTTATGTTCATTGTAATAAGGGATAACTACTTTTGCTCCTTCTTTTACAAAAACAATTGCACAAGAACGACCTAATCCACTATCTCCTCCTGTAATAATCGCCACTTTGTTATTTAACTTTCCACTTCCTTTGTAATTCGGATTATCAAATATTGGTTTTGGGTACATCAAATATTCCATTCCTGGTTGTACATTCTGTGATTGTTCTGGTGCCAAAATTTTATATTTGGTACTTTTTATACCCATATTGCCATAATAATTATAGAATTGATTTCCAAACTGATAATCATATTTCATATATTTACACCTCATAATAATATATGAAATTGCCTAAAAGAAGTTAAAAAACGAAAAGAATCATTCCATACTAAATATAGTTTGATTCTTCATCGTCCTATCACAATTATAGAAATTCTTTTATAAAAAAAAGTCCATAATATCAAGTATTACGAACTTTTATTTATCTTTCACAACAATAGTGTGCGTAAAATTCAATATGGGGCGGTATAAGAGGATCGAACTCTTGCATACTAG
>CANQVY010000061.1 GCA_947627405.1 uncultured Bacilli bacterium
AAAGGCGGTACAGGATCTAAGCCTGAAGGACATCAAAAGTAAAATAGGGAGTGTGATCTATAGTGAATTATTTAATACCTGCAAATGCGAATAGGGGGAAATTAATATTAGGATATTTTAGAGGAATTGATTTAGCGATTTTTCTAATAGGAATTGCAATAACATTTATATTAATGATGGTTTTGGAAATGTCATCAACATGGATGGCCATTATTTCCATATTACCGGCTTTGATTTGTGGATTTCTAGTTATTCCAATTCCATATTATCATAATATATTGGTATTTCTTGGAGAAATGCGAAATTATTATAAAAGTATAAGAATTTACCATTGGAAGGGTTGGTGTTATAAAGATGGCAATAAATAATAAATATACTGAGGATTGGTTACCTATAAAAGGGATTACTAATGGAGCAATCGTAACAAGTAGTAAAGACCTTGTAACAGGTGTTAAAATAGCTCCAAGAAATATATTTATTTTGGATACACAAACGCAAGATAATATATTGCTTGCTTTGAAAAATTTTTACAATATGATTGATTTTGAATTTTGGTTGGTTGTTGCAGATAAACCGGTTGATTTGTCCGTTTATCAATCTCGTCTTCAACTTTTATATAATGATGCCACTTTTCCGGCAGTAAGAAAATTAATTTATGAAGATATGGATAAAGTCTCATATTTTAAAAATAATAATGTAGTTGATACAGAGTATTTTATATTGTTTAAAGAAAAGAATCCAGATGTGTTACAAAAAAAGGTTCGTCTGCTTATAAATGGTCTTGCTGGTTGTGGTCTGAATGCAAGTCAGACAAATAATGATGACTTAAGAGTTATATTAGATAATTTCTTAAATGGGGGAATGAATACGGAATTTGGAACGGTGGTGAGTGAAGAATGAGTTTTAGATCAGAAGTAGCACCTAAAGGTTTAGAATTTAGACCTAGCGATTTTCGGATTAGTGATAAATATGCTACATTAATTAGTATAGTATCTTATCCAAAATATATTTCGCCTGGTTATTTATCACAATTAACTACAATGCCTGGAATTAAAATTATAGCAAAGCATATTCCGGTTCCATATACAACAGTTACAAAAATGCTTAATAGACAGATTATTGATTTAAAACAGAAATATAAAGATGAAAAAGATTCTACACTAAGGGAAAGATATAGACTAGATTGGGAAAGTTTGGAAAATTTTGTTAATATGATGGCATCTTCTCAAGCAAACGTATTTGATTTTCAAATGCATATTATGATTACAGCCGATACAAAAGAGGAAATGGAAATGCGAAAGGTCAGTGTAAAAAACTACTTAGAAGCTATGGAATTAAAAGGAGTAAGTTTAAGATTTGAACAAGAAAAAATTTTAAAATCTTGTATTCCTGTTTTTCCTAAGCAAGAGATTGAGCAACGAATTGGTACACCTATTCCATCCATTACTTTAGCGGCCATGTATCCATTTATTTTTGATAGTTTAAAAGATCCAGGTCTTTCAACATTACTAGGAGTTGATTTTTCAGGAGGAGTTATTCTATTTAATCAATTTTTATATCAAGAGAGAAAAGAATTAAATCGTAATAATGCAAATATGATTTTACTTGGAACTTCTGGATCAGGAAAATCAACAGCTGCTAAATTATTGTTAAGAGGACATATTCGTAATGGTTGTCAGATTGTTTGTATAGATCCAGAAGATGAATTAAAAGAAATGACACAACTTTATGGTGGAGATACGCTTGATATGGGTAAAGGTGGACAATTTGGAATGATTAATCCATTAGAAGTTATTGCGGATTTGGATGAAGATGAAATAAAGCAAGGTGCTTCTTATGCTGTATTAACAAGGACGTTGCAATTTTTAAGAGCGTTTATGAAATATTATGATCCATCAATTGAAGAAGATGTTTTAACTTTATTTAGTGAAGTAGTTCAAGATACATATAAAAGATTCGGAATTGATTTTAATAGTGATTTTACACAATTTACTTCAGCAGATTATCCAACATTTACGGATGTGTATGCTACAATAAAAGGAAAATTATTATCAATGACGGATGCTACACATGAAAGATCCATTATGGAGAAATTAGAATTAAAAATAAGACCTTTAACAAAAGAATTAAAATTCTATTTTGATGGACATACAACTATTTCGACAGATAGTGATTTTATGGTCTTTAATATAAAGGAATTAATGAATAATGACGATAATGTTCGTAATGCACTATTTTTTAGTATTTTAAAATATGCTTGGGGCTTATGCTTAGATGCTAGTTATAATACAATTTTGATGGTTGATGAAGCTCACGTATTATTAGGACAGAACAATGTATTAGGAGCTGAATTTTTAGCACAAATTCAACGACGTGCAAGAAAATATAATACAGGAACCATTATTATAACACAACAGCCTAGTGATTTTAGTGATCCAGCCGTTATAACGCAAGGAAAAGCAATATTTGATAATGCTTCTTATTATATGATTATGGGACTTAGAAAACAAGCAGTAGAAGATTTAGGTCAATTAATAGATTTAAATGATAATGAAAAAGATAGTATCAAGAGATATTCTCAAGGTGAAGCACTATTTGTATGCGGAAATAGACGTATGAGAATAAATGTAGTAGTGACTCCTGCAGAATTAGATTCATTTGGTTCAGGTGGAGGACTATAGAAGTTGGTGATATAATGAATAGAAAAAACGGAAAAAATAATATTTTAGGGAAAGGAAAAAGTATATCATGGACTATTTTTTCCGTTTTTGTTATATTCATGATTATTATCTCTTATATGAATTATGAATATGATACAATAATTAAAACAAAATATGATCAATATACCATTGACAATGAACTAGAACAAGATCAAGAGGATATTATTGTGGATGAAGATAGCCAAGAATACCTAGATATGGTTACCACAATTTATCAAAAGTATCTTGATAATGGATCGCAAGTTGATTTGCGTTTATTATTGGCAACTTTTTTGATTTCAGATACCTATACTCCTTTCCTATATGATAATATTAGTGAATCTGATATTCATACAGTTTTTAAGTGTATGAATTCAAATCCAAATATAAAGGATTTTGATAAAATTACATATGATGAGAAATCGTTCCGAAAAAACATTATTGATGAATGGTTCAAAAAAGGAAAATTAAAAGAAATCACTAAAAATTTTACAGATCAAGATTTTGAAATTATAGTAAATGATATTTATGATAGTTATTCTTCTTTTAATGAGATATTAGGAGAAAATGAGATAAGCAATACTTCGATGGAAGGTGGAGTTTGTACCTATAAAATTAATAATAAAACTTATTCAAACATTAAAGTAAAATTATTAAAATGTGAAGGCAGTAGCTATATAAATGAAGATCCTTATGATTTAGAAACGTATATTACAGGAGTAATTGCTCAAGAAGTTGGTGAAACAGATATTGCAGTAATGAAAACACAATCGGTTGTGGCAAGAAGTTTTGCACTTAGAAGACCAAGTATTATGGGGAAAAAAAATAAATTTGGTATAGAATTAACGGATGATGGGATCTTATCTTTAAGAAGCTGTACCAATGATCAAGTTTTTTGTAATCCTGATAAAGGATGTTGGTCCAACCGAAGAGGAGGGCAAACAAGTGATAGGAATAGAGCCGATTGGCCAAATTGCACAGTATATTCTGGAGAAGATAAATCGAAAACATGGTCAAAACCTCCTCTTTCAGAAAACAGTACGATTCGTACAGCTGTAAAAGAAACATATGGACAAGTTGCTGTGGATTCTTCTGGAGATATTGTTTATACCGATTTTACAGATACAAATCAAAGATATTGGAAGCAATTAGCAAAACAAGGAAAAGATTATTTTGAAATTATTAAGAAAGATTATCCAAATGTGGCTTCTATCACTTCAAGTTGTACAGCAGGTGCTGATACGGAATTAGCAAGACAAGCACTTACTTGGAAACAGGATGATAGTCGATGGGGGAGTCAACTCATTGGTACCAAAACAATTGCAAAAGTTGGTTGTATGGTAACAGCAACGTCTATTCAAATTGCTCGAAGCGGAACAGAATTAAAAAGAAATGATTTTAATCCAGGCGTGTTTGTATCGACAGTGAAGGCAAATAATGGATTTAGTGGAAATAACTTTAATGTTGATGATTCAACATGGGCCAGTATTGCCCCAAATTTCAAGAAAGTTGGATTGATAACATTTAAAAGTAGTGATTCTTTAACAACTAGACTCAACAAAATGTCTAGTCTTATTTCACAAGGATATTATGTTATTGCGAAAATCAATCATCCAGGAGACCATTGGGTAGCTATTATTAACGTACAAAATTCAACGGCAACAATGGCTGATCCGGCATCCGATTCCACAGATTTTTGTGGAAAATACAATTGTGATGGAAATAATATTTCAAAAATTTACTATTTTAAAGCAAATTAAAAGGAGATTCTATGAAAAAAAATAAAAAATTTATATTCTTATGGCTTATAATATTCATCATTATTCTTACTGTGGTTTTCTTTTATCACACTAAGAATAGTAAAAAAATATATTTAGTATTTAATGATTATGGAGCATTTAAATATGAAGATGATGAATGGGCTGTTTTTGATAAGGAGGAAAATACTATTTTTGATCATCCTTTCAAAGTATATATTAATGGAGAAGATAAAGGAGATTATGAGATACGATTTTTTAATGGGAAATGGTATTATTTTGATGAGGATATGGATTCCATGAATTTTTCAGGTAATTTATTCGCCTATAATTCTAAACAAAAAATATCTTTAGCTCAAGTAAATAAAAATAAACTAAATAGGGATGACATAAATTATCTAAATAAAGTATTAAAAAAGAAAAATTTACAAGTAGAAAACATTGATAATTATAAAATTAATGAAAAAGTAACATTTGATATCGATCAAGATGAAAAGGAGGAAACAATATATGCTGTATCAAATGCAGATGTAATGCAGGAGGTTGAAAATCCTTTTTCATGCTTATTCTATGTTAAAAATAGTAAAATATATATTCTAAAATTGGATGTTTATACTGAAAATGATGATTATTATTTGTATACAATTAATAATTTGTTTGAAGTGGGAGATAATGGAAAATATTATTTAAGTATTATACAGTTTTCGGATATGACGAATGAAAATAATGGAATGTTATTATACCAATTAAATAGGAATGGAAAATATGAATTAACCATTTCAAGTAATGAAAAGACAAAAGATAGGACAAGAAACAATGATAATTCAATATACATAGGCGTATTATTGTTTGTTATTATGTTAGTGGGAATATACTTCTTTTACAGGAAAATGACAAAAGAGGAAATCGATTAGTAAGAGGGTGATCACATGAATGAACAACAAGATGCCAATGACAATAAATATAAGGCTCAGAGAAATAAGCAAGATAATAGCGATACGGAAAAAGACAAGGAAAAGGAAAAAAGAAAACAGCAAAGAAAACAGGTTGCTATGTTATTATTAGCAGCATTAACTGATGGCGCTTCATTGGGAGCGGAAGCTGGGGCAGCAGGGGCAGAGGGTGCGCCCTTATCCTCTACACCGAATGCGACTTCTACACCAACAGCAGGGGCTATGCCTGGAAATGAAAATATGCCATCCGATACTCAAGAAAAAGCAATTACAAATCAGAAAACAAAAACGGGAACAGTATTGGATGAATATAGGGATTTAAAACAAAAGCAAGAAAAGTTAAATCAGCTAAGAGACGCTACAAGAAAAAAAGAAAATGAAGAGGATGAATCTCCGGAAGAAGAAGTAGATGCAGATGAAGCGATAGTAGAAGATGCAAGGATAAAGGCAGAAAAGTTTTCAGCACTTATTCGATTTATTAAATTAGGTGGAGGTCCTATTTTACTTGTTGCAGGAAGTGTTATAATATTATTTTTTGTTCTAATGACCATACTAATTAGTACAAATCGATTATCACATGCAGCTTCTATTATGGATGGATCAGAAAAATATATTAATAATAATGTTACTTATCCAAGTCAAAATTCTAATTCAACAAACAATGAATCTGTCAATGATTCCGATTATAAACCAGGTAAAGGAACTTTAGGATATCCTACAACGAGTCGAACCATTTCCGCAGGGTACCCTAATTATTCGAATGGATCTTTTCATGGCGGTATAGATTTTCCAGTTCCTGTTGGTACACTTGTTTTTGCAGCGGAGGCTGGAAAAGTTACAGTTTCTATGGATTTAAAAAAAAGTAATGGAGCTTTTCGTAGCTATGGAAAATATATTATTATAGATCATGGAAATGGATTGTCAACGCTTTATGCCCATAATTCACAGAGACTGGTGAAGGTAGGAGATGTTGTTGAAAAAGGACAATTAATTGCCAAAAGTGGCGCAACAGGAAATGTCACAGGACCGCATGTGCACTTTGAAGTACGTTTAAATGGGACTAGAGTGAATCCAAATAATTATTTAGCTGATTAAAATATAAATTTTTTATTGTCTATTTGTAAAAAAAAGATTACAATATAGAGGATGGAGGAAATACTATGAAATTGAAGTTTAGAGCAGAAATCAAAGATTGGGTAATATTTTTTATATTTTGTATATTTTTGTTATATGTAGTAGCTCTTGCAATATTAAATTTATCATCAATGGCTAGCGAAGGAAGACTTTATGGATTAAATCCATTTCCTGCATTTTCTGCGCAATATATTAAAGCTACGATTGTATTTTATTTGATTGCACTTGGTGGATTATTTGCAAGTTGCAGTTCTTACTTTTTTGATTTTGATGATGGATTTGGACTTTCTGCTGAAAAAAAAGCAAAAGGATATTCACGTTGGTCAAAAGAAAAAGAAATGAAGAAAAATTTGAAGTTAGTTGATCCTACAGCTTATAAATCAGATGTTGCAGGAGTACCCCTAATTTCCAATGGAAAAGAACTATGGGTAGATGATGGTGAATTTCATACCTTGGTTATTGGAGCTACTGGTTCAGGAAAAACACAAAGTACAGTTTTACCTACAGTTAAAGTATTGGCTAAAAAGGGAGAATCTATGGTTATAACCGACCCTAAAGGAGAAATTTATGAGAAAACGGGTATGGAGCTTAAAGAAAGAGGATATAATATCATTCTTTTAAATTTTAGAAATCCACAAAATGGGAATGCATGGAATCCATTGACTTTACCTTATCAATTATATAAGCAAGGAAACCAAGATAAAGCCATCGAGCTATTGGATGACTTAGCCTTAAATATTCTTTATGATGAATCAAATAAAAATGCCGAACCTTTTTGGGAAAAAACTTC
>CANQVY010000062.1 GCA_947627405.1 uncultured Bacilli bacterium
CATGATAACATTAATATGCTCGGCATGAGAATTACATGCTCCTATTCCATCTTTTAATTGCATCATCAAATCATTGGGAGTTGTATGATTTGTAAATCCATGCATATTATAAGTAATAGAATAATTTCCAATATCCGTTAATAAATACAAATCTTTGCCTCGAACCGTTTCTTCAATTTCGACTTTCAAATGGCCATCCTCAAAGAAAACCTCCTTCATCGGAATCTTAAAAGTATATTCATTACTATCATATCCATATTTTTTTAATAATAATTGATCTACTTTTTCTCCCAATTCTAAAGCACTTTCAAAAACCATTAATCTTAATCGTTCACATTCAACCTGTTTTTTCAAACTACCACCTCACTACTATATCTTACAAATTCATTATAAAAAATTAAGATTTAAAAGTAAACCTATGCATAGAAATTTGACATTTCTATGCATTTTATTTTTTGAATTTCTATTTTTATACATTAAACTTGACACTCGTTCACAAATATTTGACTATATTCTCTATTGTAAGTTGAATTGTATCGGATAATCTAGCAAACATTCCTTGTAAAATAAAATTAAGCTTTTTGGATATAATTTTCCTTTCATTTCAATTTAGATAAAACACACACACTTTCTATATGATAAGTATTCATAAACATATCTACCAAATCGATCTTTTTAAGTTCATAAGAATCACTTAATAAATTAATATCACGTGCTAAAGTCATTGGATCACAAGAAACATAGAGAATATCTTTTGGTTGAATGGCTTTTATAGAAGAAATCGCATGACGATTTAATCCACTTCTTGAAGGATCTACAATGATTAAATCAATCTTTCCTTGAATCATATCTATTTTTTCTTCAACTTTTCCTTCAATAAATTCAATATTCGAAAGATGATTTAATCTTTGATTTTCTTTAGCGGATTCTATAGAAGAAGACTCCTTTTCAATCCCTATTACATGTTTTACATAGGGACAAATACAAATACCAATCGTTCCTGTACCACAATATAAATCTAAAACATTTTGATAATGCCTATCTTTTATAAATTCAATAATTAAACCATATAATCTTGCTACTTGCTTCTTATTCACTTGATAAAAAGAATTCCTTTTGATTAAAAAAGTATTTCCTAACAATTCATCGACAATATAATCTTGATTGAATACCATCTTTTTGTTGACCACTATATTTATATTTCCCATACAATTTATAAAATCTTGCGTAATCTTTCCATTTATAATGAGCAAGACTTGTTCTTCTAAAGAACGTATAACAATTTCTTTTATATCCAGTTTATTCTTCTTTAAATAGGCATTAATTTTATGAATAACTGCATTTATTTTTGGATCTAAAAGCAAACAATTCTCAATTTCTATTAATTCATTTGTCCCTTTTTTATAAAACCCTAATTTATTATTCCAAACATGTAAAGTTACCTTATTTCGATAATACAATTCCTCACTACCAAGAATAGAATGTATTTTCATATCTTGATAAGGAGTATATCTATGAAGGATCTCCTCTACTTTTTTCTTTTTGAATTCTAGTTGTTTTTCATAAGTAAAATGCGCAATATGACATCCACCACATACCGAATAATAAGGACAAGCATAATTTTTTCGATTAGGACTTTGTTTTTTATATTTGACCACTTTTGCTTCATTAAACTTTCTTTTTGAGCAAGTAATTTCTACATCCACAACTTCTTTATCCATTGCATTTTCTACAAAAGTAATTTTATTATTAATAAAACAAATTCCACGGCCAAAATCATCCAATCCAACAATTGTTATATTTTGATACATATTCTTTCACCTAAATTTATTATATATGAATACAAAAAAGAAGTAAATTTTTGCTTGTATATTCCTGGCATAAATTTACATATTAATAATGGTGAAAAATATGGAAAAACTTCTTACAAAGATAAAAAAGGATATTGGTCTTAGTACCGATTTTATATTCAAAGAACTAATTTTTTTTGATAAAAAAATTACCTTAATTTACTCAGAATTAATATGTTCAACCGATTTAATGAATGACTTTATTCTAAAACCAATCATACAAATTGAAAATGAACAAATATTAATACCAGATATTTATGAAAAATTATATAATATCCTTCCAGATAATAATGTAAAAAAGATAGAAAAATATCAAGAAATAATTGATGATTTGTATAATGGATATTGTCTTATCATAATTGATGAAAAAGCACTTGCTATCGAAGTGAGAGAATCTTTATCTAGAGGAGTAAGTGAACCAACCAATGAACCAGCACTACAAGGCCCAAAAGATGGTTTTTGTGAAAATGTAAATACCAATTTAGGAATACTTCGAAAAAGAATTAAATCCAATCATTTATATATTGAAACTCAAGAAGTTGGAAGTTCTTCCAAAACAAAAGTAGGAATTGTCTACATGAATAACATCTGTGAAAAAAAATTAGTGGACGAGGTCAAAAAGAAAATTAAAAATGTTAATATTGATGGCATTATAGATAGTGGCTATATTAAACGCTATTTAGGAGATAAAAATAGTTTTTTCCCTACAATTATGTCTACAGAACGTTGTGATAATGCAGCCATGGCAGTACTCGAAGGAAAAATAGTAATTCTTGTAGATAATAGTTGTTATGCATTGATCCTTCCTACCTTTTTAATTGATTATTTTCATAATCCCGATGATTATTATCAAAAATATTTGAATGTATCTTTTATTCGCATCATTCGAATCTTTGCTTTTATCATCTCCATTTTCCTACCAGCTTATTATATTGCAGTAACAACAATTAATCATGATGCAATTCCTGTTTCGATGTTAATAAATTTTACCACACAAAGATTAACAGTGCCCTTTCCTGCATTAATTGAAGCTTTGTTAATGAGCATTGCCTTTGAGATTTTAAGAGAAAGTGATATGCGTATGAGTAATAATGTGGGAACTGCTGTATCCGTTCTTGGAGGATTAGTTTTAGGAGATGCAGCTGTATCTGCAGGGATTGTTTCTCCAATTATGATTATTGTTATTGCCATAAGTGCAATATCCGGATTGGTATTTACTTCTGTAGAATTAACATCAGCCATTCGATGGTGGCGTTATATATTCATGTTTCTAGGAGCCTTTTTAGGAATATATGGCATCTTTTTAGGAATGCTTTTTCTAATTATTTCTTTAGCCAAAATCAATCACTATGGAAAACCCTATTTATATCCCTTTGCGCCTTTTTATAAAAAGGATTTAGACGATGCCATTTTATTTATTCATAAAAAAGAAAAAAGAAGAAATAAATACTTAACTAAAAATATTATAAGGGGGAAACAATGAAAAAAATCATTTTATCTGTCTTAATTCCTTTTTTTATTCTTACAGGATGTAGTAATTATACAGAATTAAATAATCTTTCGATCGTCAATGAAATAGGAATTGAAAAAAGAAACAATCTCTATCATGTAACTATTTCTGTTGTAGATACAAATAACTATGAGAATGATGATTTCTATAATAAATATATATATGAAGCAGAAGGAATAAATTTAACCGAAGCCTTTAACAATTTATATTTGTATTTAGATAAAGAAATCTACATTTCCCATTTAGAAACTCTTCTACTATCAAATACATTAAACCATACAGACCTAGATCATATCAATGAATATTTCAATAATGTTAAAAATAATCGAAATTCATTTATTGTTGTATATACAGATAGCAATATAAAGGAAATATTATCTTCCAAGACAAATATAAATAGTTTAATTGAAACCAATAGCCAAAATTATTCTTTAGTTTATCCATTAACTTATGAAAATTATCTAAAAATCTTATATCAAAAGAAATATAGTTTTATTCCAACAATTCGCTATACGGATAAAAAAATTACAGTTGTGGGATATAGTTATTTTTATAAAAATAAACACATTAATCTTTTATCCCAAGAAGAAAATTTCAGTTACAATATCATTAATAATCACATAAACACAATGAATTTATCCATTCATAAAAACGATTATTTCATTAGTAGTCTAGATACAAACCTTCAAATAAACAACGATACTACAAATATTCATATTACATCTTATATCTATTCAGAAGAAAAAAATTATATTGATAAATATAATATATATATTAAAAACATCATCGATCATTTTATAAATAAATATAGCTACTATTCACAATATAAAATTCATATATATTCGAAAGGAGAAAATTATGAAAAGTAAAAATACAACAACTTTCCAAATGGCCATTATGTTTTTCTTTTTAATTCAATCACTTTTTGCCATCTTTGGATATAAAACCTTTTTAAATTTTTCTTTTAAAAATACAATTTTCTCTCTTTTATTAGGCACTATTATGGGATTATCTCTCCTACACATTTATTTTTTCCTTTTCAAAAAAATAGATATTAAAAAAATTTTTAAAAATAAAATTATAAAAATCATATTAGTAACCTTATTAAGTATTTTAATAAGTTATTGTATTTATCGCTTTACTTCTTCGATTCATTATATCTATTTAAATAAAAGCAATTTATTGCTTATCACCTTTACTTTGCTTTTTTTATTTTTATATACTTTTTATTTAGATTCATTTATTTTAAGTAGAACTTTAGAAATTTTACTCTATATCTTTGTCTTTTTTATAATCATAAAAGGAATAGGTTTAATTCCCTATGTCGATATTTCTTATCTTTTGCCAATTACCAGTAACAATTATCAAAATATAATTGTATCTGCTTGTCTTTTTGCTATTTTAACAAGTTCTGTTCTATTTCTTTTATATATTTTTTATAATGATGAACTTGAAAAGAACAAATTGAAATATTATTTTACAATATCTTATATTCTTTCTTGCTTATTTATTCTTATAAATTACATTTTTATAATAGGAATCTTAGGAAATCCTTTAGCAAATATATATGTATATCCCGAAGTAATGATACTAAAAAATATCAATTTTTATCATTTTATAGAAAGAGTGGATTATATTCTAGCCATGGAATATTTAATTGCAATATATGCTCTTCTTTCAATTCTTTTTCATAACATAAAAAAAATAATGCATAGTTTTCATAATACATTAATCAATAAGTATATATATTTACTAATAATCGCATTATTTCTAATTAGTTTTTTATTTAATTCGTAATAATACTGCATGTGTAAGAATTTCTTTCATAGGTTGTCTTTAAATTTTCTATTTTATCAAAATATTTTTTTAAATTTTCATTTTCCTTTGTCTCTTCATTATATTCAATCGTATAAAGTATACTATTGTTCTCTATATCTTCACTGACTCCACTGATTGTAATAAGATCTTTTTCTTCTAAAACAGTCTCAGATGGATAATTTTCATAGGTAACATAAACACGCGTTAATTCTTTATTCTTATATTGTGTATTGATAATTTTATGATATCCTGATTCTTCATCATAAGTACAACGTAAATTTTCCAGTAAAATTGTATTATCATACTGATCGCCTTGAGGTAATAACCATCGAAGCAAAGGTGGAAGAATAATAAATAATAACAATACAAATATAATAAAATAACAAGTAATATCAATAAGTTTACTTTTATTATCCAACATTTTCTTCTTCCTCTTTTTTTAGTTCTGTAAAATATTTGTCTTGATCATGAATAAATCTCATATATTTCATGAATACATAAATAAAGAATAATAAAGTAAAGAAAACTAATACGATTACTCCTATAATCAACCAATTATATTGGTTTTGTAAGGAATATTCATAAATTTTTAAAATTACATTAACCGCATATCCTAAAGATAAAGAGAAAATAACAGAGGAGTAGAACATAGAAATAACATTTCCCCAAAAATCTCTTTTAAAAAGATAAACTTGTTTATTTTTTTCCTTTTCTGTTCTTATGGCAATGAAATATACCAAAATAATAATCACTAGTGGCACTACAATAAGTAGAGCTAAAATTTGAAACATACTATTAAATTCTATCATAAGCCTCACCCTATTATAATAGTAACATAGAAGACCGTTTTTTTCAATGAAAAAAGTAGAACTTTCTCTACTTTTCACAAAACTAGAATTTTTGTATAAACAAAAAAGAATCTTCAGAAACATTTTACTTTTAAGATAAATCTTCAAAAGTATCTAAAGTTATTTTTCCTAAATATCCTTCCTTTAAATCTCGAATAAGAAGTAGATTCACTTTTTCATAATCCACTTTCCCGCCTTTCATCAATGCACCTCTTCTTTGCCCAATTTTAGTATAAACAGCGTCGAAATCATCAATGTTTTCCACCCCATATCTTTCCTTTAAACGATTAGGATATTGTGTATAAATTGTTTTAAGAATAAATATAGCTAAATCTTCTTTATCAACGATTTCTTCCTTGATAGAAGATAAAGATGCTAAAACAAATGCCTGTTTTTGATTTTCAAATTTTGGCCATAAAAGGCCTGGAGTATCTAATAATTCAATATCTTTATTTACTCGTATCCAAGAAAGCATCTTTGTTACTCCGGGCTTATTTCCAACCATAGTGGCTTTCTTACCAGAAAGTCGATTGATTAGAGTGGATTTTCCTACATTAGGGACTCCGATAATTAAAGCCCTTATGTTTCTTGGTTTCATCCCCTTCCTTTTTCTTTGTTCATTCATCATTACTAAGATTTCGTGACTTTTATTCATAATTTGCTGAACAGGATTGCCATTTTTTAAATCAACAGGAATGACGATATTTCCTTTTTTTTGATAATATTGGATAAATTTATTCGTTTCGACTTGATCACATAAATCATACTTTGTCATAATTAAAATTCTAGGTTTATCTCCTAACAAATCATCCATATCGCGCATTTTTGAAGATAAAGGCATTCTAGCATCAATTAATTCATACACTAAATCCACTAAATTTATTTTTTCTTTAATTTCCTTTTTTGTTCTTGCCATATGGCCAGGATACCAGTTAATGTTTGTCTGATTTTGTCGATTTTCCATTTATATCACTTTCTCCCTATATTTTCTTCTTATAAAAAAGTATTACATCTTCTTGATCTTGCTCTTGTTCAATTAAAGTTTTGATATATTCTCTAAATCCTAAATGAAAATATATTTCAATATTTCTAACAGCTTCTGGACCTACTCCTAAAGATAATTCTGTATATCCTCTTTCTTTTAAATCACTTTCAACAAATCTATATAATTTGCTAAAATATCCTTTTCCTTCATATTCTTTATTAGTTCTAAAAGCAGCCAAATAAGCCATACTATCGCTTAATAAACCTGATGGTTCGCTTATATCTCCTATAAATACAGAATTTTTAATAT
>CANQVY010000063.1 GCA_947627405.1 uncultured Bacilli bacterium
TAAGGCGTGGGACTGCAACTCCCTGATCGTTGGTTCAAATCCGACTAGGCCCTCCATTGAGGAATCTGTTCGAACTTTTCGGACATTGATATATTGAAAAGCCAATCGAACGATTGGTATTTTTTTATACTAATAGGATTATTTTGATATACTTGTCAAAATCCCTAAGAGGTTAAATATTTTGTCATAGCCATAAATTCTTTCTAGTTAAAATTTTGTTTATAAATTACATATTAACAGATTTATCGCTTTATTTGTATATTTGAGATTTCACATCAATTGTAACACTACAATTTTCAAAAACAATCCGATGAGTTCTGTTGACAAAAAATAAATATGGATTATAATTAAAATAGAGTTATTTGATTGAAGGAGTAATTATATAAAGCTATAAAGAGAGCTGATGTTTGGTGGAAATCAGTTAGTAAAATATAATGAAGACATCAATAAAAGAATAACGTATATCTGCGTTAAAGATTTGAGATAACAAATGTTATAAAATAGGGTGGTACCACGAATTTGTTTCGTCCCTATGTTATAGCATTTTTTTATATAAGGAGGTAGAACATGAAAAAAATAAAAAATGCAGAAATTTCTATTAAAAACATTGGAGAAGAAGTTGAACTTTATGGTTGGGTTTTTAAAAGTAGAAATCTTGGAGGATTAATTTTTATTGATTTACGAGATCGAAGTGGAATTATTCAACTTGTTTTTGATCCGGATTTTAAAGAATATGAACAAGCGTCAAATTTAAAAAGCGAGTATGTTATTCAAATAAAAGGGATTGTTCGTAAAAGAGAAACTATAAATCCAAATTTAAAAACAGGAGAGGTTGAAGTATTTGTTCATGAGCTTACTTTATTAAATAAATCGAAAGAAATTCCTTTCTTACTTACGGAAGATACCACAGCATTAGAAGATACAAGATTAAAATATAGATATTTGGACTTAAGAAGAAAAAGCCTTTCGGATAAATTGATTGTTCGTCATAAGATTATGATGACGGCAAGAAAATACTTCGATCAAAATGATTTTATTGAAGTAGAAACTCCTATTTTATGTAAATCTACACCAGAAGGGGCCAGAGATTATTTAGTTCCTTCTCGTATCAATAAAGGATCCTTTTATGCCCTTCCTCAATCTCCTCAAATTTTTAAACAATTATTAATGATTGGTGGAGTAGAAAAGTACTTTCAAATTGCCAAATGTTTTCGAGATGAAGATTTAAGAGCTGATCGTCAACCAGAGTTTACGCAAATTGATATGGAAATGAGTTTTGTGGATGAAGAAGATATCATGCAAATAACCGAAGGATTGTTACAAGCTATTTTTAAGGAAGTCAAAAATATTGATCTTTCCTTACCTCTTATGAAAATGAAATATGATGATGCAATTCGTGATTATGGATCAGATAAACCAGATTTACGTTTTGGTATGAAAATTCATGATCTTACGGATATATTTCAAGATACAGAATTTGTGGTTTTTAAAAATGTAATTTTAAATCATGGGGTTATTAATTGTTTAGTTGTTGAAAATCAGGCTGATCGATATTCTAGAAAAGATTTAGATCATTTAACAGAATATGTAAAAAATTACAAGGCCAAAGGACTAGCTTATTTAAAAATTGGAGAGGAAATTACGGGATCTATTGCAAAAGTTATTCAAGAAAAGGAAATAAAAGCCTTAAAAGAAAAATTAAATCTAAAAAACAATGATTTAGTTTTAATCGTTGCGGATTCTTATAAGATTACTAAAACTGCACTTGGTGCTTTGCGATTAAAACTTGGAAATGATCTTGATTTGATTTCTAAAGAGGAATATAAATTATTATGGGTTACAGATTTTCCTTCTTTTGAATATTCAGAGGAGGAACAAAGATATGTGTCTTGTCATCATCCGTTTACTATGCCAAAGGATGAGGATGTAGATAAGTTATTAACGGATAAGGCACATTGTTATTCGAAAGCTTATGATCTTGTAATCAATGGTTATGAAGCAGGGGGAGGAAGCATTCGTATTCATGATGAAAAAGTACAAGAAAAAATGTTTCAGGCATTAGAATTAACGGAAGAACAAGTCAATGAAAAATTTGGTTTCTTTGTTGAAGCTTTAAAGTATGGATCTCCACCTCATGGAGGATTGGCTTTTGGTTTAGATCGACTTACAATGTTACTTACCAATACCGATAATATTAAAGATGTTATTGCTTTTCCTAAAACATCCTCTGCATCCGATTTAATGAGTGAATGCCCAAGTAGAGTGGATAAAAGTCAATTGGAAGAATTATCATTAGACATAAAAGAAAAATAAAAAAAGTTAATAAAAAAAAGTTACAATTAATATATTGTAACAGGTGATAACGATGAAAAAAGAAAGGTTAATCAATATAATAGCTATTCTATTATTTGCGTTCTTTTCTTTTTTTTCGTTTTTTTCTTATAAAATGCTTTTAATAAAACAAAAACAAATGGATAATTATCAATGCCAACAAAAGAAAAAAAAGATCAATGAAATGACAATCACATTAAATCCTAAAAAAACAGTTTTATATAATAAGAAAAATCATATTCGATTCAATTATTTCTATTATGAAACAAATATTATTATTCCAGGAAATGATATGGCTAGTACTCATATGCAAAAAAAGTTAAAAGAGGAAACCCTTTTAGATCATGATGTTTTAAAAGAATTAGAACCTTTACAACTAACTGATAAAGAATATATTCTTGAACATGATATAGAAATTCTTTATTCCAATAATAAAATTATTTCTTTTGCTTATCATTTACTTGGAACTATAGAGAATAAATCGATGAATGAATTGAAAGTTTTTTCATTAAATCGACATACAGGCATAAAATTAAAATATAAAGATATTAGTTTAAATGAAAAATATATGAAATATAGGATAAAAAATACAATAATTAGAGAAATCAAGCAAAACTATCAGGAGCAGAAAAATTTTTCAAAGTCTGCTTTACAAAATGAAATCGATAAAGAAAATTTTTATTTAGGAGAAGATGATCTAACAGTTGTTGTGAATCGTTGTCTTTTTTTAGATTGTCATTATGGGAATTTATTTATAAAAATTCCATATAAAAATCTTAAGGATTTATTAAAAGATCAATATGATTGAAAGAGGGGTTTATGAAAAAAATAAATAAAATCAATAGAAATCAAATTTTTTTAATGTTTCTGTTTTTTCTTTTGATGTGTTATTATCATTTTTTTATTTGGAATCAATCATTTAATCTTATTCTTTCTTTTTTAGGGATAATGATAACTCTTTGGATTGTACAAAAGGATAAAAAATATGGAGTCGATTTAAAAATTAATAAAATTTTATTTTTTCTTATCCAAATTTCTTTTCTTTTCTTTTTCTTTTTTCTCTTTTATCATATTTTTGTATTAAAAAATGGTTTTAATATGGAGAATGTCTTATCATTGTTTTTATCTATTTTTCCTCTTTTTTTAAAGCCATTGGTGTCTATATCTCTTTATATAAAATTTTATCAATTAAAAAAGAAATACGCTATAGAGGATCTTTCTTTATTGTATACTATTTTCAACAGTAAAAGATGTATTGTTCGAAAAGAAGATTTATATAAGGAAAAACTTTATATTCAAAATATCTTTGCAAATCATAGATTTGAAAAGTGTTTAAATCATAGTTTGAAACAAGGAATTTTATTTTTTCATCAGTCGAAAATAGATAAAAAATTAATAAAAAGTTTCGACCTTGATAAAGTAAAAACTTCAGTTTCTCATTTTAATAAAATTTATAGGAAAGGGGAAGTTTCTTCTTTACTATCCTCTTGTCAATATTATGTAAAAAATAAGAAAAGATATAAACTGAATTCAAGGTCTTATCAGTATATTGTTCAGTGTTATCAAAAAGCAAAAGAATCTTCCGATCAAGTGATTGGGTATGCTTATCGTAAAAAGAATTCTAAGGAAAATATTTTCGTGGGATTTATTGGATTTACTTATGAATTAAAAGAAGAATGGTCTTTATTAAAAAAATATATGATCGTGGCGAATAAAAAACAAGATTCTATGGATTTTCAAATAAAAGATTTACTTTATTATCAACCAAATTTACAAAAAGTTGTAGATTTCATTATAGAAATTAAGAAACAATCTCGAATTTTAAAAACCGCAATCGATTCTTATCTTTCTAATAAAATCATTCTTTGCTTTATTGTTTTTCTTTCTTTATTTACAACAACCAATTTAATTCCTATTCATAGTTTGTTATACTTAGAATTTGTTGGGAATAGTTTTTTGTTTTTAAGTTATTTTTTTCTTTTTCATGAATCAATTTCCATTCGGCCAAGATATTTTTTATTTTCGATAATCAGTAAATCTCTTTTTCATACTTTCATATTTGTTGGTATTTATCCTTATGTTCCTATTACACTCATTCAGTCTATATTTTTCTTTACTTTGCTTTTGGAACAGTTTTTTAGTTTATATCATTTATTATTTATTTCATATAAACACTTTTTTAAGAATTTATATGTCAATCTTTCTTTTTTCTTCTTTATAGGATTGCTTTTATTTTTATATAAAATGAAATTTATTGTATTGTCTTGGTGGGCTTTTGTTTTCCTTATCAGTGCCAACATTGCTCTTTACTTATTTTTAAGTCTATGTCATAAAAATAATTGTAACAAAACTTTATAAATGTGTTATAATATCTGTTATTGAGGCATGTATATGAAACAAAGTAAAGAAGAAAAAAATAAAAAATTATTATTGTCCATTTTGAGCTCTAGTATGGCTTTTTATTTGATTGTTGCGAATTTACTATCTTTTAAAGGTGAAATTAAATTACAAATGGCAAAAAAAGAATATCCAAATCAGTTAGATGATTATAGTACTTTTGATGATTTAACAGAGAAGGAGCAATATGTTTTTGAACAGTTGGCTGTTGATTTAGAAAATGTAATGGATGATCATGAGTATAGTTTAAAAGATAAAGGGTCTATAGATGATTATTATTTATTAACGGCAATTTATGAAAATAAAAATTTCAATGATTATGAAAGAGAAAATTTATATAAAGTTTATGAAGTCATTAAAGACAATAAATATATAGATAAGCAAGAAGTATATGCGCGTTTAAGAACGGTTATGGTTAAAAGAGAAAATCATAAGAAAGAAGATAGAAGAGATAAATTGTTTACTCATGAAGATGTCTGGGTACTCGCTTCTTATCGATTTAATTTAAATCAACTTGTTTTTTATGATTACGAAAATCTTGCTGATTCAACTATTTTACATGAGCTTATGCATATTCTTTTTCCTTGTAATTACTTATCAAAAAGTTTTAGTGAAGGTTTTGCTGAACTTTTAACTTTGGAATATTTTCCTGATGAAGCACAAGCTGGCGCAGAAACGTGTTACTTTCAAGAAATTGCCTATGTTAAACTATTATGTGAAATTATTGGGAGTGATAAAGTATTGCAAATTGCTTCTTTAAATGATTCTGAATTATTAGAAGAAGAACTTTCCCAACAATTTTGTGATAAAAAGGCAGTAAAAAGATGGATGCATGTTGAACAGTTGAATGAAGATAATTTAACAAATTATTTATCGGATTTAGTACAAGTTGTTCAAAAAAATAATTATTCTGATCAAAAGTCACAAAAGATTTTAAAACTTTATTACCAACTTTTATTTGGAGAAGAAAATAATAACGAGGATCGATATTTCAATATAGAATCTACTAAATCAAAAGTGAAGGTTTTTAATTAGATAAAAACTCTTTCACTTTTTTTAATTGATAAAAAGTTACAAATAATATATTTAAACTAGTAGATAAAACTAATCCCCACAATCCAATTTTCAAAAAAGAGAGTAAAAATAATAGAGAAGTTCGAATCATTGTGCCATACAAAGTCGATTTCATACTAATTTTGCTTTTTCCCATAGCATCAAGACAAAAGGCCAGAGGGGATTGAATATATTGAAAAAGACAAATTGGGGCTAAAAAGCGAATATAGGTTATGCCTTCATTTGTGTTGTAAATGAATTTAAGAGGAATTTCAGGCTTTAACATTAACAATAATGTATAGGGAATAGCAATGATTAAACTATAAAGAATCGCCTGTTTTATTTTCTTTTTTGTATATTTATAGTTTTTATGTACATAGCTTTTGCTAATTATTGGAAGTAAAGCTTGCGAAATTGCTCCTGAAAAGAAGGAAGGTAATAGAATTAAGGGGATGGAATAACCAGATAATATGCCATATTGATACACAATAAAATGATTTGAATATCCAATTGTATGCAAAACAAAATTTAATACAATCGGTTCTAAAAAATAACCAATTGAACCAATAATTCTTCCAATTGTATTTGGAACACCTATACTAAGGGCATCTTTAATATACAATCGATTCGGGCGAAAATCATTCTTATAAATATGGAATTTCTTAGGGAGAAAGAAAAAGAAAACAAGGATGGAAGAAAGTTCACTAATGATATTTGAAATTATAATGAAAAAAATGGCTTTTTCAATTCCAAATTTTATGAAAATAGGAATTCCTACAATCAGAATAATAAGACGAACAATATCTTCTACAACATTACTAACAACATGGGGAATCATTTGTTGTTTGCCAAAAAAATAACTTCTAAGAATAGCTGAGATACTTGTAAATGGCATTACAAAAGCCATTGCTTTAATTATTTGCTTTAGATTTGGCTCTTGAATTAGATAATTAGAAATAAATGGTGCAGCACAAAGAATAAAAAGAATCAATATAGTATTGATTAAAAAAGATACAGGAAGTAAAGAAAAAATTAAATTTTTATTATTTTTGGTATCTTCCGCAACAAGTTTGGATACGGCAATGGGAAGACCTAAAGACGCAATGGTTACAAACAAAGAAAAAGTAGGAAGGATCATCATATATAATCCAATACCATCTGTTCCTAATAACCTGCTCATGACTATTTTTATAAGCATTCCTAAAACTTTTGTTATGAGACCACCTATAGTTAAAATAATCGTTGATTTTAAAAATGTTGTTTTTTTCATAGTAAAGTATATGTGATATATTCTTATTTCAGTATTTGAAAGTAAAAAAAAAGTGTTTACAGTTAAATTAAGAGATAACGTCACGAGTGGTGATGATTATCTTTTTTAGTTGGAAGTTCTCGTAAATTAAGAAAAAT
>CANQVY010000064.1 GCA_947627405.1 uncultured Bacilli bacterium
CATGAGATGAACTGGATCCGCTCGCTTAAACATCCTGATCTGCTCACGCCGTGAAACGTTTTTGTCCTCATTTGCATTCTCTGCATTTACCCAAGCCTCACCAAGAATTACGGAGAAATCCTTATCTGACATGAATTCTCCTGCCAGTTTGAGAAATGTAAGCGCATAGGAGGGGTGTAGCATGAAGTAAATCGTCTGTGGCGATTTTGCTCTTGTAATCGCATCACTCACCGTATCGCGCCATGCTGCCAAAGCTTTCTCGTCTTCTCCGATGTTTAAAATCGACATACCCCCGTCTTCAGTCGGAAGTCCGACCAAATTTGAATTCGTAAACGGGTGAGAGGCGATTCCTGGAGTATCAGGATACAGAGTCAAATCTGTGTAGAGCAGGCAATACGCGGTTCTCCGGACCTGATCCATATCTGTTTTTTCTTTATTCATTGGTGCTGCACCATATAGCATTATTCTTAAATTTCCACCTAAACTGTCTAATACTTTTTTGAATAGTTTTCTTCTTACGTCTATATGTAATTTTAATAATCCATTTGATATTTTTATCATTGTATTTATTAGTTTTGTTTTTCCTTGTGCTTCTATTGTATTTTGTATTTTTTTATACATTGTTTCTAACACAAGTGGTACTGCTACAAATACACTTACTTTATATTCTTTTAAATTTTTTTGAATATATCTTAATCCGTCACAAAAAGCCACTGTTGTTCCATTATAAAAACCAAATAAAAATGTTATTGTTGATTCAAATGTATGATGTATTGGTAAAAATGATAATAGTGTATCTGTTTCATGTAATCTTACATATTGAGCTAATGCATTTATATCTGAACATATATTTTTTTGTGATAGCATTACTATTTTTGGTAAATTTGTTGTTCCAGATGTGAATAACATTATTGACATTTTTTCTGGATCCACTTCTACCTTTTCGTACTCATCATTTCCTTTTTCTATTAATTCATTTCCTTGTTTTAAAATTTCACTAAAAATTTTTATTTCTTTATCTTTAATGTCTTGCATTGATATTAATGTTTTTATTTTTTTATTTTCTTTTTTCATTTTTTTTGCTAGTTCTGCAAATTTTTCATCAAATATTATTGCTTCTGCCCCACTTCTTTTTACTAGCGTTTCTATTTCGTTATCTGGTAATGCTACATCTAATGGCGCAACAACCATTCCTGATGTTGTTATTGCTAAATAACTTACACACCAGTTATAACTATTTTTCCCTATTAATATTATTTTTTGTCCTTGCATTTTTAAATCTAAGAGTTTTGTCCCTACTGCTTTTACATCATCTACTACTTCCTTGTATGTTTTTTGTATATATTCTGGTTCTTTTGCTGTATAATCTTTTTTAAATTTATATGCTATGTTTGTTCCAAATCTGTTCTTTCCTCTTTGTTGTAACTCTTTGTAGCTTTTTACTTCTTCTACATTTTTATAGACGGCTCTTGATTTTTCTTTCATATTCTCCTCCTATTTATGGTTTTATTCTATCTTATTTCATTTTGAAAATCAATAGCCTTTAAAAATTCATTATTTAATACGGAACCGCGTTATTTTACACTTTTATAACTTCTTTTTTTCATTTGTGTTACATTTATTGCTTTTTTGCCTACTTATCTATATAATTAAACAAATTATTATATTTTTTGATAAAAAGGATGTAAAAATATGAAGAAAGATTCTTTAGGTTTAACTAATCCGCAAAAAAGCATTTGGAATATGGAACAATTTTACAAGGGTACCAATATTAATAATATTTCTGGTACCGTTGTTATTAAGCAAAAAGTTAATTTTGATAGATTGAACGAAGCCATTAATTTTTGTTTGAAAAATAATAAAAGTTTTTCTTTAAAATTCAAATTAAAAGATGGCGATTTAGTTCAGTTTTTTTCAACATATCATAATCAAAATTTTGAATTTTTAAGGTTTAAAGACGAAAAAGAGTTAAAGACTGCTTGTATTAAATTTTCTGAAAATGTTTTTGACATTTTTAATGATAACTTGTTTGATTTTAAACTTTTTGAACTTGATAATGGGTTTGGTGGATTTTTTATTATGGCCCATCATATTATTTCTGATGCTGCAACTTTCTCTGTTATTGTGCCTGAAATTATCAAAACATATATCGATTTAGAAAATGGTAATGATTTAAGTTCAAAAGATTTTTCTTATGAAGATTATATTAATGCCGAATTTGATTATATTCATAGTGATAAATTTTTAAAAGATAAAAGTTATTGGGAAACCTTATTTGAAACTGTTCCTGAAGTTGCTACATTACCTGGAGTTAATTCTAATTCTTCTGCTTCCACAGGGAAAGCAGAAAGGCTTGAATTTTCTTTAAATAAAAATGTTCTTAAGTCTATTTCTAGCTTTTGTAAGGAAAATAAAGTTTCTATTTTCAATTTCTTTATGGCAGTGTATTCTATTTACTTAGGTAGAGTATGTCATTTAAAAGATTTTGTTATTGGTACCCCTATTTTGAATCGTTCAAATTTCAAAGAGAAGAATACTACTGGTATGTTTATTAATACTGCCCCTTTGAGAATTACAATTAAAGATGGGGTTTCTTTTGTTGATTTTTGTAAGCAAATTGCTAATAATTCTTTGAAGATGCTTAGACATCAAAGATACCCTTACCAAAAGTTGTTAGCGTCTTTAAGAAAGAAAGACAATTCAATTCCTAACCTTTTTGATTTAATGCTTTCTTACCAAATTACAAAAGCTAATGATAAAAGTTTAGCAATTAATTATGATACTGAATGGCTTCCTACTGATACAATTTCTGATGGTGTTTATGTGCATATTCACGATAATGATGCTTCTGGAGCTTTAAACATTGCATATGATTATCAGTTAGAAAGATATTCTAAAAATGATATAAATGATTTTCATGCCAGAATTTTAAATATTATAAATCAAGTTCTTAAAAACGAAGATTGTTTGGAAAAAGATATTGAAATTGTTACGAAAGAAGAAAAAAATAAGATTTTAAATACTTTTAATAAAACTTCTTTAGCTTATGCTAAAGACAAGTCTGTTATTCACCTTTTTGAAGAACAGGTTAGCAAAAATGCAAATGGTGTTGCTGTTGTTTATGGTAATGAATTTTTAACTTACAGCGAACTTAATGATAAAGCTACTAGGCTTGCTAATTCTCTTATTTCTAAAGGAGTTAAAAAAGGAGATATTGTACCTGTTTTACTTAATAGAAGTATAGAGCTTATTGTTTCTATGCTTGGTATTTTGAAATGTGGAGCTATTTATCTTCCTATTTCTACTGAATTCCCTAAAAAGAGAATTGATTTTATTTTGAAAAACAGTAGTGCTAAATTACTTATTTGTGATAATAATTTTAAGAATTCTAGTATAAATACTTATAGTTTTACTTTAGCTTCTTTAGATGAATTTTCTAATAAACCTACTAAAGTCAAAACTAACCCAGATGATTCTATTTATATTATTTATACTTCTGGTTCTACTGGTACACCTAAAGGTGTTAAGATTTGTAATAGAAACCTTAATAATTTTGTAAGTGCTTTTACTGAATATTTTGGTGGTATTTCGAAAAAAGATAAATGTCTTGCTTCTACTAATATAACTTTTGATGTTAGTATTTTTGAGTTTTTTGTAACTCTTTTAAATGGTGCAGTTTTACATTTATATGAGGAAAATTCAATATCTGATGTTTTCGACTTTTGCAAAAAACTTGATGATTGCAAGATTACTTTAGCATATTTACCTCCTAATATTTTAGAGGATATTTATGCTGTTTTATCTAAAAACAAAACTATGTCACTAAATAAAATTTTAATTGGTGTTGAGCCTATTAGATCTAGCACTATGAAAAAGTTTTACGAGCTTAACTCTAATTTAAAAGTTGTTAATGCTTATGGACCAACTGAGACAACTATTTGTGCTACTGCAGTTGTCCTTGATGATAAAGTTTTAAATAGTTATAATATCATTCCTATTGGAAAACCTTTATATAATAACAAAATTGCTATTTTAGATGAGAATTTTAAGGTCGTTCCTATTGGTTCTAAAGGTGAGATTTTTGTCTTTGGAGATGGAGTTGGTAATAAGTATTTAAATAATGAACAAAAATCTAACGAAAGTTTCATTTCTTTAGATGTTTTTGGCAAACCTGAAACTGCTTATAGAACTGGCGATTTAGCTATGTGGAATGAAGATGGAACTATTAGTTTTATTGGAAGAGATGACAATCAAGTTAAGGTTAGTGGACACAGAATTGAACTTGGAGAAATTGAAAGTTGCATTTATAAATTCCCTAATATTGAAAAGGTTGTAGTTATAATTGATAAGTTTAAAAGAATTAATGCTTATTTTACTGCTAAATCTAAAATTGATACTGATAACCTTAAAAGCTTTATTTTAAGTTCTTTACCTAGCTATTTTGTACCACATAATTTTATGCAAGTTGATAATTTTGCTTTAACTCAAAATGGTAAAATTGATAAAAAACTTCTTCCTGAAATAAAAGTTGTTTCTAAACATTTTAAAGAACCTAAAAATAAATTAGAAAGAACTATTTTAGGTATTTATAAAGATGTTTTAAATTTAGATAAAATTAGTACTGATGATAACTTTTTTGAACTTGGTGGGGACTCACTTTCTATTATTAAGCTTTCTACTAAATTAAACGAAATTCTTACTGTACAAGTTAGTATTAAAACTTTATTTAATAACCCTACTATTAATAGTTTAGCTAAAGCTCTTAAAGGAAAAACTTCTTTTGATAGAGATGTTATTAAAAAAGTTCCTAAAAAAGATTTTTATGAAACTTCTTCTGCTCAAAAGAGATTATATCTTTCTTCTTTAAAAGATGGAAAAAACTCTGTTTTATATAATATCGGTGGCGCTTCAGTTTTAAGTAAAACACCTAATATGAAAAAGTTAAATTTTGCTTTTAATGAGCTTATTAAAAATAATGAGTCTTTAAGAACTTATTTTGAACTTGTCGATGGAGAAATTGTACAAAAAATTAAAGATGAAATAAATTTTGTTGTTGAATATGAAAGAGTTTCTCATTCTAATATTGCAATTGCTACACAAGATTTTATTAAACCTTTTGATTTATCTAAAGCACCTTTATTTAGAGCAAAGGTTGTTAAGTTAAGAAATGGCAAAACTTTACTTCTTATGGATATTCACCATATTATTGGTGATGGAGAAACTATGCATATTATAACTCGTGAACTTTCAAAATTATATAATGGTGAAGATGTTGAAAAGAAATCTCTTGATTACAAAGATTTTGCTGTTTGGGAAAATAATCAAAACTTTAAAGAATCTGAAAAATTCTGGCTTGACCAGTTTAGTGATGATATTCCTGTTTTGACATTTCCTACTAATTTTCAACGACCTGTTATTCAAAGCTTTGAAGGAAATTCTGTTTATAAAAAACTTAATAAAAAAGTCGTTGATGATATCTATAAGGTATGTAAAAATTTAAATATTACACCTTATATGCTTCTTCTTGGAGTTTACTATGTTCTTATTTCAGAATATTCAGCATCTGATGATATTGTTGTGGGTACACCTGTTATTGGTAGAACTAATCCAGAACTAAAAAACATTATTGGTATGTTTGTAAATACACTTGCTTTGAGAAATCATATCGTGCAAGAAGAAGGCTTTGATGAATTTATTATGAGAATTAAGGATAATTGTTTGAAAGCTTTTGAACATCAAGATTATCCTTTAGACAGACTTGTACAAAAACTTAATATTCCAAAAGACACCAGCAGAAATCCTCTTTTTGATGTTTTGTTTTCATACCAAAATGGTGGTTTTCCATTGGTTGATTTTAAAGGAATTAATTCTAAAGTTTTTGTACCTAAAAGTAATATTGCAAAATTTGATTTATCTTTAGAAGCTATTTTAGAAAATGATTGTTTAAATTTAAAATTTGAATATTGTACTAAATTATTTTCTTATGATTTTATTGATAAGATGTGTATGCATTATATTAATATTTTAAAAGTTGTTTTGAAAGATATCAATATTAAAATCTCTAATATTGATATGATTTCTAGGGCAGAGAAAAAACAAATTTTAGATGAACTTAATGATACTAAAACCTATTATGATAGAGATAAAACAGTTACTCAATTATTTGAAGAGCAAATTTATAAAACACCTGGCAAGACAGCTGTTGTTTTTGAAAACGAAAAATTAACTTATAGACAACTTAATAAAAAGGCAAACCAACTTGCTAATTATATTAAAAAATATTTTAATGTTAAAAAACAAGACAGAATTGCTATTTTTATGAAAAAGTCTATGGAAAGTATTGTGGCAATTCTTGCTACTATTAAACTTGGAGCAATTTTTGTTCCTATTGATGTTGATTACCCAGCTGAAAGAATTGATTATATTTTAAAGAATTCTAAAGCTAAACTTATTTTAACTTTAAGGCAAAATAACAAATTTTTAGATACCAAAATCCCAAAACTTAATATTAATTTAAAAAGTAACATTTATAATAGTGCAAATATTTCTAATTTAGATATTTCTATTACACCAGAGGACATTATTTATGTAATGTATACTTCTGGTTCAACTGGAAAACCTAAAGGGGTTATGGTTAAACACATTAATGTTGTTAGACTTGTACAAAATACTAATTATATTGATTTTTCTAAATGTAAAAAGATTTTACAAACAGGCTCTATTGTCTTTGATGCTTGTACTTTTGAAATTTGGGGTGCTCTACTTAATGGACTTGCATTGTATATTATTAGTAAGAATGACCTTTTGAACACTACTACCTTAGAAAAATATTTACTTTCTAATAATATTGATACTTTGTGGCTTACTGCTCCTTTGTTTAATCAACTTTGTGAAGAAAATCCTTATATGTTTAAGGAAGT
>CANQVY010000065.1 GCA_947627405.1 uncultured Bacilli bacterium
GGATACAATGTTTTATATCCAATGGGTTGGGATGCTTTTGGAGCACCTGCTGAACAATATGCAATTAAAAATCACATTCATCCAAAAGATGCAGTAAAAGAAAATATTAAAACTTTTAAAGGGCAAATGAAAGATTTAGGATTTTCTTTTGACTGGTCACGTGAATTTTCAACAACAGATCCAGAATATTATAAATGGACGCAATGGCAATTCTTACAATTTTATAAACATAATATGGCTTATAAAGATACAATACCAGTCAATTGGTGTCCATCTTGTAAAACAGTACTTTCAAATGAAGATGCAGCTGGAGGAGTATGTGAAAGATGTGGTACAGAAGTTATTCAAAAAGAAAAATCTCAATGGATGCTTCGCATGAGCGATTATGCAGAAGATTTGCTTAAAGGATTAGATGATACCAATTTCGCAGATCGTGTGAAATTAGGACAAATCAATTGGATAGGAAAATCAACGGGAGTAGAAGTAGATATTGATATCATTGGAGGAGGAAAATTTTCTATATTTACAACTTGTATTGAAACAATCTATGGAATTACATTTTTTGTTATTGCTCCAGATGGTAAATTAATAAAGGAATTAATGCCAAGAGTAGAAAATAAAGAAGAGGTAGAAGCTTATATTAATGAAACAGCTAAAAAATCTGATTTAGATCGAACAGAACTAAATAAAGAAAAATCAGGTGTAGAAATTAAAGGAATACGTGCGATCAATCCAGTAAATGGAAAAGAAGTTCCTGTTTTCTTAGGAGATTTTGTTTTAGGAGATTATGGAACAGGTGCGGTTATGGCAGTACCAACTCATGATCAAAGAGATTTTGAATACGCTAAAGAACACAATATTGAAATGATTCAAGTTATAGATGGGGCTGATGTTCATGACAGAGCTTTTGAAAAACATGACTACTTAGGAAAGGGTTGTAAGTTGATTAATTCTGAAGAATTTAATGGCTTAACCGTAGAAGAGGCAAAAATTGCGATTACCAAAAAACTAGTAAATATGGGCATTGCAAGAGAGGTAAATAATTATAAAATGCGTGATTGGATCTTTTCACGACAAAGATTCTGGGGAGAACCTATTCCAATGATTTATTGTGAACATTGTGGATGGCAACCGATGGATGAAAAAGATTTACCATTATTACTTCCAGATGTGGCAGAATATGAACCAACAGATACGGGAGAATCTCCACTTGCTAAAATTACAGACTGGGTCAATACAACTTGTCCAAAATGTGGAAAGCCTGCAAAAAGAGAAACAGATACAATGCCAAACTGGGCAGGTTCAAGTTGGTATTTTCTAAGATTTATGGATCCTCATAACAAAAAAGAATTTGCTAGTATGGAAGCAATGAAATATTGGAATAAAGTTGATTGGTATAATGGGGGAATGGAGCATACAGCTAGACACTTATTGTATGCAAGATTTTGGGTACAATTTTTATACAATATTGGACTTGTGCCACATAAGGAAATGATATGGACTCGAGTAAGCCATGGTATGGTACTTGGTTCAAACAATGAAAAAATGTCTAAATCGAAAGGCAATGTAATTAATCCGGATGATATCATAAAAGAATATGGTGCAGACACTTTACGTGTATATGAAATGTTTATGGGAGATTATACACAAGATGCTCCTTGGAGTACCGATTCATTAAGAGGGTGCAAACGATTTATTGATAAAGTCATTCGATTAAAAGAAAAAGTAAATGATCAATCTGGATATTCTAAAGATTTAGAATCACTAATTCATAAGAGTATTAAGAAAGTCGGAAATGATTTAGTTACGCTTGCTTATAACACAGCTATTTCTACATTGATGATCTTAACCAATGCTTATGAAGAAAAAGAAAGCATAACCAAAGAAGAATATCGCTTACTATTAACTTTATTAAATCCAATTGCTCCTCATATTACAGAAGAGTTAAATGAGGAATTAGGTTATACTCCAATTTGTGAATCCACTTGGCCAGAATATGATGAGGCAAAAACGATCGATAATGAAAAAACAATTGCAGTACAAGTCAATGGGAAAGTAAGATCTACAATTACAATCTCCATAGAGGAGGAAGAAGAAAGAGTCAAAGAGAAAGCATTAAATGATGAGAAAGTAAAAAATCATATTGAAGGAAAAGAAATTGTAAAAGTGATAGTCATTAAAAACAAAATTGTAAACATTGTGGTAAAATAATGAAAAAAAGAATAGGAATTGTATTACTCGTCATTGCATTACTTACAGGATGTAAGCATCTATCGATAGAAGATAAGATATATAGGCAACTGGTAAAGCAGTTACAACAACAAGAAACTTTTGATCAAAAATTTCCCTTTGATATCAATATAAATATTGAAAGATTAACTAAATACGAAATTACTTATCATTTAGTGATTGATAATTTTGATCAGGATATAAATGATATTCAAGCCATTGTCATTCATGATCAAAAAACAGAAGATGTATATCCTTCTGTAGGTATTTATGAAGATCGAATTGATTTAACAAAAGAAAATAAAAAAGGAATTTTACTAGTTGGATATATTGATTATAAAAAAGACATAAAAAATTTTAAAGGGACATTTAAGGCTAAAATTACCTATAAAAAAGATAAGAAAGAAATAACAAAATTTTATAGTAAACAATATTAGACATTTAAATGTCTTTTTTTTGTTAAAGTCAAATGATATAGAGTTAAAAAATAAGTAAGATCAATTTTTCTACAAAATCTGAAATAAAATGAGCATAAAATGGCATTGGTGATCTTATGAAAGTAAAGATTTTTGATTATGAATCCGAAAAAGATTTAGAGGAAGAAATAAATGATTTTATAGACGAGGAAAAAGAAGTCATTGACATAAAATATCAAGTTGCTTGTTCTATTTATTCAGAAGAACAAATCTATTGTTTTTCGGCAATGATTTTATATAAAGAAAAATAGGTTTTATTAAAGATAAAAATATGCTAAAATAAAATAGTGGTGATCGCATGAAAAAAAATTCATTTATGCAAGGTGCATTTATTGCTACTATTGGAATTGTACTTACAAAAATATTAGGAATTATATATGTTATACCATTTTATTCCATTGTAGGTAGCAGAGGAGGAGCCTTGTATGCATACGCATATAATGTTTATGAAATATTTTTAGGGATTTCTTCCGCAGGAATACCTCTTGCAATGAGTAAAATTGTTTCTGAATATTTAACAGAAGGAAATTGTTATGCAAAAGAAAGAGTTTTTAAACTTGGAAAATTAATTGCTAATGTTTTAGCTATATGTTCTTTTTTAATATTAATTATCTTTGCACCTGTTGTTGCAAAAGCCATTATTGGAAATGTAACAGGTGGAAATAGCATTGAGGATATTGTTTTTGTCATTCGAATTATTGCAACGGCTATACTAATTATTCCATCTTTAAGTATATATAAGGGATACTTACAAGGACATAAATTTATGAGTCCATCGGCTATATCTCAAGTATTGGAACAAGTTGTTCGTGTAGTTATCATTATAGTAGGAAGCTATTTAGCAATGCGCATATTTAAATTACCACTTAAAATGGGAGTCGGAATAGCGGTTGGTGCTGCTACAATTGGAGCTTTAATCTCTTACATCTACATTCGAATTAAAACGAAGAAAAACAAAAAAGCATTAGAAATAAAAAAAGAAGATTTACACAACAAGAAGATAGAAGATAAAAAAATTATAGGGAAGTTATTATTATATGCTTTACCATTTATCATTATAGACACCCTAAAACCTTTATATAATTCCATTGATATGGTAACTTTAGTAAAGACTTTGGCAAATCATTTGGATTATACAACATCCGTAGCCGAAGGAGTCATGGCAGTTATTTCAACATGGGGAAACAAAATAAATATGATCATTGTTGCTATCTCTACAGGAATTATTACTTCTTTAATTCCAAGTTTAACTTCAAGTTTAGTTCGAAAAGATATGAAAGCTGTTCGTAACAAAATAAATGCATCTTTTCAAATGATGCTATTTGTGACAATTCCAGCAACAATAGGAATATGTTTACTAGCCAAGCCGATTTGGATGCTTTTTTATGGAAATTATGGATATTGTGCCAGTGTACTTGCTTTTTCAATCTTTATCGCTTTATTTAACACAACTTTTACGATGGCCATTAGTATTATACAAATATTAAAAGAATATAAAATGGTTGTTTTGTCTTTAGCATCTGGAATATTATTTAAATTGATTTTTAATATACCGAATCTTTATTTATTTGATAAATTGGGACTAGAAGCTTATTATGGTTCTATATTTACAACAATTATGGGTTATTTTATAGGATTAATTATTTTACTAGTTTATCTAAGCAAAAAGTATAAAGTGAATTTTAAAGAAACATACACAAGAGTATTTAAAATATTTATTTCTTCTATAGCAATGCTTATTGTGATTTTGGCATTAAAACAAGCAATACCTATCGTATCCAATCATAGAGTAATGAATGTATTCTTAATTGGAATCTACACAATAGTTGGTTTAATTGTTTATTTACTATTTACTTCTAAATTTCATTTAATTGATGAAATTTTCGGAACAAATACAGTTAAAAATGTTTTAAAGAAATTGCGATTCAAAAAGAAATAAAGACATTTAAGTACCAATTGTTAAAACGCGGGAAATAATAAATCAGATTGATAAATTTATGATTGATGGGTCAAAAATAAAAACATTATTAGTATTTTCTATTTTGATTTTAGGAATTGTTTTTAGTTAATTTTGCCTAAGTATTTAAAAAAATTTATAGAATGAATTATAATGGTCATATAAAAAAAGGAAGATTTTTTTCTTCCTTTTTACTTATCTAATCCAAATAGAATAGATTGAAAACTTCGGTTGTACATTGAGGTTTTATACAATTTTTTCCTTTACAAACCACATAACTACAATAGGACGCTTCTAACTTTACACGATCCTTAAAAGTTTCTTTTGTTGTTTTTAAAAAAGAATCAGCATCTCCTATGATATTCCCATTTTCATCTTTTTCAATTGTTCCATCTTCGGCAATAACCACATTTTCAAATTCTGTTTTAGATAGTAAATTTTTATTATTGGAGTCCCCATACAATAACTCATCATTAAAATATAGATGAACCTGATAATTGGCACCTTTTATTTCTTCCTTTATGCCAAAATTACTAATTAACAAAGAACGATGATTTTGATTATAAAAAACTTTTCCTGTTTGAAAATAAAAGTGTTTTGATTCTCCTACAAACCGATAAGTAAATTGATTCATAACATCATGTTTAGGATCTTCTTTAAAATCAATCGTTGAATGTTTTTGGCATCCTATAAATAAACATACAATAAAAATTAAAAAGAATAAACTTTTTTTCATAAAATTTTTCTCCCGTTTTATAAATTTTCTTTATTCACTTTTTTATTTACTTCTTTTCTTGCTTTCTTTTTTATTATATTTCTATAAAGAGGGACAAGCTTATTAAAAGCAAAATATAGAATAGGTTTTGTTATGTAATCAAACTCTCCTATAAATTCAACATAGTCTCCACCAAATTTTTTCTTAAATTCATGAATTCCTATATATTTTTTATTATTTAAATCTCCAACAGTACCAAATTGATCATACATTTTAATGCCTTTTTCATAGCTTGTCCTAATATGATAGAAATACGTTAAGTAATTCGCATATGTTTCGGTTAAAACATTATGATTGGCTGCATATACAACCCATGTTTTATTTCCATAATCTAAAAGAACATGTGCGTTTAATACAATTTCATTGCCATATTGTCTTTTTACTTCATTAAATTTTATTCGATCATGATCTAATTTTTCTTTTCTTTTTAATAATTCTTTTTTCTTTGTATTCGCACTCTTACTTAAATTTTCTAAATCTTTAAATTCTTCTAAATCGTGATTTATTTGCTCAAAATCTTTTTGTATTGTTTGTAGAATTTTTTCTAGATTTACTTTGCCCATATATAAAGTCATTTGATTATCTTTATTATAAATTTTATACAAATTTTCATAATAACTTAATTCAGGAGAGACAAAATTTTTTCGATCTTCTGTTAAAAGCATCAAATCATAAAATGTTTGAATATCTTTTTCACTACCAATATAATTTTCAACTTCAAATTTTATAGCTTTTTTAATTCTCTGCTTTGTCGTTTTAGAAAATTTATCTTCAATGTTTTCTAAAGAGTCATTCATATCAATTCGGAAACTATATCTAGGTTGAAACAATTCAAAGTTTTTTGTAAATCCTAAATGATGATATTTTAATTTTTTAAGCATAGAAAATACTTTATGATAATCATAATCTAATTTTATTTCTTCATCTAAATAATTTTTTTTACTGATAACAAGATCAGGATCAATTTTTAAAAAGATTCCTTTTTTTTCTTTTATAAAATGGATAATATGTTGATGAAACTCTTTGAACAAACTTTCATTAAAGAAATCAATTACAAAACCCCTTGGAGAATAAAAATAACTATATCCAAAAGGTAAAGATTTTTTTAATAAAAGAGCACTAGCTACTAATTTATTTTTATCCTTTAATCCTACATAATAGGGCGTAAGATTTTTTGCTATTTTAGAAAATTCTCCCCATGCATAACTTTGTAAAAAATGTGATTTTTCATGTGATTGAACAAAGTCATCGTATTCTTTTTGATTCAAATTGGTCACAAATTCCATAGAAACACCTCTATTATTAGTATGGTAGTGTGCATAGTTTGTATACAAACTACCTATTTTTTCCTTTATTTATCTATATTTTCTATATATTTCTTAA
>CANQVY010000066.1 GCA_947627405.1 uncultured Bacilli bacterium
GATTAAACTCAAAGCTGTCGCTCCTTCCATTCATATGATTCGTGTAGATGTAAACTCTACTTTTGAACCCATTATTGGAAGTGAATCACAAAGCAAGGAACTTATTGATTATTTAATGAAAGATTCAGATACAAATCCTACCAATATATGGAAAAGTGAAATATTTGGAAGAAGTTTAGATAATATTGTCCAGGAAGGAATTCAATCTAAAATCGCTTTAATGCCTGACAATATTCGATATAAGTTACAACAAACACTTGCTAAAGTCGTAAACAAAGGTTCAAGTAATATGATAGCTATAGTCTTATAGTTATCTTTTTTTATTGAAAGAGCTTTATAGAATATGATATAATCTTAATATGGTGATTATATGAAAGAGTCAACCTTTTATCGATGTATAAGACCGTTATTAACCTTTTTATTTAAAGCAATTTATAAACCTGAAATCATTGATAAAGAAAATATTGAAACAACAGGAGGAGTGATTCTTGCTGGGAATCATACACATGCCTTTGATTGTTTAAGCTTAATTGCTTCAACGAAAAGGTCCATTCATTTTTTTACAAAAATTGAATTATTTAAAGGTCCTTTTGGCTTCATATTTAAAGGTTTAGGATTAATCCCAGTAGACCGAAAAAAGAAAAATAAAGAGGCTTTAAATCATGGTTATGCCTATTTAAATCATGATATGGTTATAGGCATATTTCCTGAATCCACTTATCATAAAGAAAAAGGAACGTTATTACCATTTAAAATTGGAGCGGTAAAAATGGCCTATGAAACAAAAAAAAAGATTGTTCCCTTTGCCATTATTGGTCCATATAAAAGAGGAAAAATTAAAATTGTTTATGGCAAGGGTTATTATGTAACAACAAATAACCTTGATTTTGAAAACGAAAAATTAAAAAACAAAATTGAAAAATTAATTCAAATATACGAGGTGTAATTATGGGTCTATTTAAAAACAAAATCAATACTCCATGGGAAAAATTTTATACAAAAAAAGAATTAAATCTCAAGGTGCCAAACGGTTCAATATATGAGTTTATTGAGGAATCTTCAAAAACTGCTCTTAATTGTGTGGCTCTTCATTATTTTGGAAAAAACATTACATATAAAAATTTTTTGAAATCAATTGATCAATGTGCCAAAAGTTTTCGAAGCCAAGGAGTAAGAGAAGGTGATGTGGTTACTATCTGTATGCCAAATACTCCTGAAACTCTCATAGCTTTCTATGCTTTGAATAAAATTGGAGCAATTGCCAATATGATTCATCCTTTATCCGCTGAAGAAGAAATAAAAGAATATTTAAATTCTACAAAAAGTGTTATGCTCGTTATGATTGATTTATGTTTTGATAAAATTAAAAAAATTATAGATCAAACCAATGTTTATAAGACTGTTGTCGTCTCTGCAAAAGATTCTATGCCTATGCTTCTAGGAATTGGATATTTACTTTCTAAAGGTATTAATTTTAATAAACCAAGTATGAAAGGTGAATTTATTCGTTGGAGTGAATTTATGCTTTTAGGATATAAATACCATGGAAAATATCAAATTAAAGGAGAAAAAAATGCTCCTGCTATTATTTTACATAGTGGTGGTACAACTGGTAGTCCTAAAGGAATCATACTATCCAACGGAAACTTTAATGCTTTGGCTTTACAAATTCAAACCATTTTTAAAAATCTCGGCCCTGGTGATAATATATTAGCAATTATGCCAAATTTTCATGGATTTGGTCTTGGAGTTTGTATGCATGCACCCTTATCTTTAAATGCAAAATTAATTCTGATTCCAAGCTTCGATGCTAAAAGATTTGATAAACTCATTTCACGTTATAAACCAAGTGTTTTAGTAGGTGTACCTACTCTATGGGAAGCTATGCTTGGAAACAACCATTTTGATCACATCGATTTATCAAACTTAAAGTGGGTTGTTTCTGGTGGGGATCATCTATCAACTGCAGCTTGTTCAAAAATTGATCTTTTTCTAAAAGAACATAATGCATCGATTCGAGTCACACAAGGATATGGGATGACCGAAAGTGTAGCAGCCACAGCCCTTGCATGGGGAGATGCCAACGTTGCAGGTAGTATTGGTATTCCCTTTCCAGGAGATTATTATAAAATCGTTACCCCTCATACACAAGAAGAAGTGCCTTATGAAACGGAAGGAGAGATTTGTGTAAGTGGACCTACTGTTATGCTTGGATACTTAGATAATGAAAAGGAAACAAATGAGGTACTCCAAAAACATAAAGATGGCAGAATTTGGTTGCATACTGGTGATTTGGGATATATGACAAAAGATGGAATTATATTTTATACGCAAAGATTAAAACGTATGATCATTTCATCAGGATATAACGTTTATCCTAGTCGAATTGAACAAATTATTGAAAATCATGAAGGAGTTTTAAAATGCACTGTTATAGGAATTCCTCATCCCTATAAAGTTCAAGTACCAAAAGCTTATATTGTTTTAAAAGATGGATATTCCTCATCCAAAGTGAAAAAAGAAGTCAAAGAATTGTGTGAAAAAAATTTAGCAAAATTCTCTGTACCTAAAGACTTTGAGTTTCGAAAATCGCTTCCAAAAACGTTAATTGGTAAAGTAAATTATAGACAATTAGAAAAAGAAGGTAGTATGAAACATGAGAAAAAATAAAGCTTGGCTCTATCCTATTGCAAGACCTTTTGTAACCCTTTGGTTTCGATTTTGTTATCGCCCAAAAGCATACAATAAGGAAGCCATTCCTAAAAAAGGACGTGTAATTTTTTGTGGAAATCATAGACATGCCTTTGATCAATTTCCGGTATGTCTTTCAACCAAAAGAACAATTTATTGGATGGCAAAAAAAGAATATTTTGAAAGTAAATTTGGTTGGTTTTTTCGATCAGTTGGATGTATTTCTGTAAATAGGGAGATCCATGATCAAACAGCTAAAAATGAAGCATTAGAAATATTAAGTCAAGATTTAGCTTTAGGCATATTCCCAGAGGGAACCAGAAACAAAACCAGTAAAGATTTAATGGATTTTAAATTTGGTGCTGTATCTCTTGCAAAGAAAACAAATTCTCCTATTATTCCTTTTGCAATTACTGGAGAATATAAATTATTTACTAAAAATTTAAAAGTTGTATTTGGAAAACCATTTTATGTAGGAAACATGGATTTAGAAACAGCCAATCAAAAACTTAGAACTACAATCTTAAAATTGTATCAAGAAAATAAAAATTAATTCATAAAAAATATTGTCATTTTCTAATAATGAGTATATAATAAATGCATTTATAAGATTTTTATGTAAAAATTAATTCTTAGAAATATTATTCAAAAATAAATTGGAGGAACATTTATGACGTTAGATGAAAAAATACCAATTGAGGTATGGAAGGAAATCGCCAAAAGTGTACAATTATTGGATTTCAAACATTATTATGATCATAAAACTTATTTTGAGAATCTTATAAAGCTTAGAAAATATTTATCCAAACTTGACATCTGCATAGATACAGCAGATACAGTAGTGAATCCCTCTTCTTTGTTGCAAGCAATATATGCTATAAAGGTTTCTCTTCCAAACAAAAAAGCTACTTTTTATGAAAGTATTTATGCATTAGATGAACTTGGAATTCAAACGATTTCTTTTGTACCTGAGCATTTTCCTCAAAACATGAATCACAAAATTATTTTACAAAAAGAAAGAGATTTTCCTCAAAAAATCGAGAAATGTTATACAGATGGAAATTTTACTCTACGAAACCATTTTTCTAGCGGCTATATACAAGAATATAGTATGTTAGATATTCGGGATGCAAACTATATATTACAAACAAGTAAAGTTTTATCTTCCGAAAATATAAAAGGACATGCAATTATACAAAAATTTAGTACTTCTAATATTTTGCCATCTAAAAAAGAAATTTTAAGTGAAACATTTCCTGATGTAATTGCTATAAATGATGGCCCTTTAAAATGGGGAGATGAGCCCAGAAAAAAAGAAACCTTTGAAACTTTTAATAAAGAGGATAGTGAATTTATTAAAAGGTTAGTACTAAAACAAGGCTCTTATAATCAAAACTATTACCAAGATTAAAAGTATTATCATTTGATAATACTTTTAATTTTATTTTCTTCATCTAAATAAATGTCACAATATTCTATATATTTATATAAATTATCAATATCTTTTATATTTTTATAATATTCATTTTTATATAATAAGTCTTTATCTTTAAAAATAAAATAGTCTTCTGTTTTCAAATAAATATCTACATTTGATCTTATAATAATTTTTAAATCTAACGTTTCCATATCTAAGTCTTCTATACAAATTATTCTTAAAATAAGACCAAGTTTTTTATTGGAATAAACATAAATTTTATAAAATCCTTGCAAATGTATATCGTAAAAGACTTTCAAACGTATAATCGTTTTTTTTATATAATTGACAAGTTTTTCTTTATTGGAAAAAGAAAAATTAATTTGTTCTTTTGCAATAAAAACATAGCAATCCTCATCTATATATTTTATTTTCAAGATATCACCTAAAATATAATATGTAAATGAACAAAAAAGGCAATAAAAAAGACTTATAATGTTTCCATTGTTAAGTCTTCTAATCTTTTCATTACTTGATCACGTCCTAATTTTGTATGAGAAGAAAATAAAATCAATTCATCTCCTATTACCAAATCAATTGCTGCTTGAATTTGTTTTAATGACTTATCTCTTTTGCTTGGTGAGACTTTATCATATTTTGTAGCAATAATCGTCACAGGCACATTATAATATTTTAGAAAATTATACATTAGAATATCATCTTCTGTTGGCTTATGTCTAAAATCAATTAACATAAATACTCTCTTTAAATTTTCTCTTGTTTTAAGATAATCCTCAATCATTTTCCCAAATTTTGCTTGTGTCTTTTTATCGACTGAAGCATAACCATACCCTGGAACATCCACTAAATAAAAACTACGATTGACTTCATAAAAATTTAAAGTTTGTGTTTTTCCTGGTCGAGCAGATATTCTGGCCAAATTTTTTCGATTGACTATTGTATTTATAAAACTACTTTTCCCGACATTGCTTCTACCTACTAATAAAAACTCTGGTTTTGAATCATCGGGATATTGACTAATTCGAACAGCGCTTATCTTTAAATCAACACTCATTATTTTCATAAAACACCTCTATTTGTTCTTTTCTTTATTATATTGCATACACTCTAAATTAAGATCATCTAACACTTTTTGAGCTTCTTCTAAAGTTTTTACACGTACACCACTAGCAAGTTTATGACCACCACCATTATATTTTTCAGCTATTTTATTAATTACAGGACCATTTGAACGGATGGATATTCTTATTATATCATTTTTAACATCTTCTGTGACAAATGCCCAAGTTTGTAACTCTTCAATGCCACTAAAGTTATTAATAATATTTCCCGCAGAAGCCGAATCAACTCCTAGTCTTTCTATATCTTTAGCCGTTAATATAATATAACCAAATTTATTTTCATTTATTTTTAAATTTTCAGCAATATACCCTTCTAATTTTACTTCACTCATAGGTCTCGAATATAATTCATTTAAAGCTTGTTCCATATCAAAAGTATATGCATTTACCATATCTGAAATAACTTTAAGTACCTTTGGAGATGCATTGTATAAAAGACGATTTGTATCTGACATAATTCCAATAAATATTGTTCTAGCAATTCTTTCGTTCATTTTTAATCCTGTAGCATTGATTAATTCTAAAACAATTTGTGAAGCCGAAGTTGCAGTTGTATCAATGAGTTCAATATCACAGAATTTTTCTATAAATTGATGATGATCTATTTTAATTTTATAATCATAGGTATTGATATCTGTTATATCCACACGTGATATATTTGGTGTATCTAATACAATTAATAATGCTTTTTTATATTCTTCATTTTTATCAAGAGAACCAATATAAGAAAATTTGGAGCTTCCATTTCCAATGGCATAAACTTTCTTCTTAGGAAATGTTAATCGAATGCTATCTCTTAAAGCAATTTGACTACTCATCGCATCAGGATCTACTCCTATGTGCCTTACTAGTACAATGGTTTGGTATTTTTCAATTTGTTTGTATATTTCTTCAAACATATTATCATCCTATCTATTTTATTAATGCAAGTGTATCTAAAGCAATCATTAATTCTTCATCTGTTGGTACAATATACAAGGCTGTTGTTGAATCTTCAGTTGAAATTTTTTGGAACTTTCCTCTTACATTATTTTTTTCAACATCTAATTTTATGCCTAAACAAGCAAGTTTTTCTGCGATCATCATTCGTGCCTCTGGTGATTTTTCTCCTATCCCACCTGCAAAGCAAATGACATCTGCTCCACCTAATAAAACATAATAATTTGCTATATAAGCAACGACAGATTTAATAAATTTTTCTTCCGTTAAAATGCATCGCTTATCACCCGCTTTATAGCCATCTTCAATATCTCTTGAATCGGTATATTTACCACTTAAACCTAAATATCCTGATTTTTTATTTAAGGCATCTACAACCTCACTTGCATTCAATCCTGCCTTTTCCATAACATATGGAATAATAGAAGGATCAACATCCCCACTACGAGTTCCCATAACAATTCCTGCAAGAGGAGTAAATCCCATTGAAGTATCTATACATTTTCCATCTTTAATAGCTGTAACAGAACCACCATTTCCTAAATG
>CANQVY010000067.1 GCA_947627405.1 uncultured Bacilli bacterium
CAATGGCTTCGACTCCTACAGGTCCTCCATTAAATTTTTCTATAATCGATAACAACAATTGATGATCGGTACGATCTAGTCCGCCTTTATCAACTTTTAATTGCTCTAAAGCCTTTTCTGTGATTTCTTTGGTAATAACTCCATTGGCTTCCACAAGAGCAAAATCTCTTACTCTTTTAAATAAACGATTAGCAATCCTTGGAGTTCCCCTACTACGAGATGCAAGTTCTAAAGCTGCATCATTGTCTATAGGAACATTTAATACCATTGATGTTCTTTTTACAATATGCGTTAGTTCTTCTACTGTATAATACTGAAGTTTTTCTACAATTCCAAAACGATCTCTTAAAGGAGCAGATAAATCCCCTGCGCGAGTTGTTGCGCCTACTAAGGTAAATGGTGGTAAATCAATTTTAATGTTTCTAGAAGAAGAATCATTTCCAATAATAATATCTAAGGTAAAGTCTTCCATAGCTGGATAAAGTATTTCCTCAATATATCTTGGCATGCGATGAATTTCATCAATGAATAAAACATCTCCTGGTTCAAGAGTCGATAAAATAGCGGCAAGATCTCCCGATTTTTCAATACTTGGACCACTTGCTGTTTTTAAATTCGTTCCCATCTCATGAGCAATAATGTATGCTAAAGTTGTTTTCCCTAGTCCTGGTGGACCATATAATAAAACATGGTCTAATACTTCTTCTCTCATTTTAGCCGCTTCAATAAAAACTTTTAAATTTTCCTTTACATCCTTTTGCCCAATATATTCCTCTAACTTTGATGGTCTAATGTTTCTATCAAATGTATCTTCCTTTAATTCTTCCTCAGTGACTATTCTTTCCATATAACTTTTCCTTTCGTTATTATTATAGTATAAAATGAAATCTAAGTAAATAAATCCTCTTCAGTAAATTCATTTTAATCTATTAAAAAGAAAAACGCAAATGAAGAAAAAAATTTCTTAATTAGCGAATTTTCTTTAATCTTTAAATTGTTATAGGCAAAATGAAAATATTAGATCCTGTAGTTATTGAAATTCTGTCTTTTTATGAATTTGTAACTTTGTTTGTCTTTTCATTTTATTTTTCATTTTGCATGAATATGTGTTGTCCTTTAACTAAATCATAATTTATTAATTTAGTGCCATCCAAATTTTCTTTATACATATCAACGCCCGTAATTTGACTGTTTTCATAAGTTGTATAATAATATATGCCTTTATCCATATTACAACATGAGCTATAAATAGTGATTTCATATTGATTTTCTCCCATATGAACACATCCTCTTTGTTGATTCACTGAACCTAAAATATGGAAAAATTGGCTAATGCTTTCTGATTCTTCATTTCCAGATAAAGAATTCATTTTCGTAAATGTTGCTTTTACAAACCTAGACGCAGAGGATAAATCTCCTGGCAAACCTAAAGCTCCCATACCACGACTATAGGTATTAAGCATTAATTCCTTTGAAAAATGGTTTGTTGGTTGTTCAATCGATAAACTCATATAATTATTTAAATTAAACATTTGAATATCAAAAGTTGGATTGTTTGTTAAAACCCCTACAGGATTATCGTATATTTTTAATCCTTCTTTAACACATTCAACGGTAATGGATTTTTCTTTGTCTGAAATCATCCAATGTAGTGGAGACACTGGTAATTGTTCACTAAAATTCATGTAAACGATATTGATTTGATTTAATAATTGTTTTGCTTCTTTAAGATTTGCACATTGAGATAAAATCCAAGGAATAAATTCAAATGGAGCAATATTGTCTTTATCTTTTTGTTCCTCTTTATAATCAGCATTCATTGGAAAATTTAATCCAGCCATACCTAATCCTTTTTCATTGATTGCATCATAATATAACGGATATTCATCAGCGACATAAGCCATACCAATCATCGCATAATGTTTGTTTATATCCTTACATTTTCTAAATTTAAGAGGATAATTTCTTGGTGTAATGGTAACCGTTTCTTTGTAAGAATATTCTAAATCGAAATTTCTTCCAAAATAATGATCTTTTGTATTGTAAGTTATTGCTGTACACATAATAAATCCTTCCTTTCTTATTCAAAAGTTTATAAAAGTCCACTTTGCTTCCTTTGTATATTACTAATATTTTTATTTTATTGATCAAAATTTTGAATATACTTGACAACCTCTTTCCAATTATCGGCTCTTGGATAAGATGTATTTTTATTATAAAACATGGGATAGACTAATACCTTTATACCTGCTTTGACTGCACTTTCAATATTTACAAGAGAATCATCAATTAAAAGGTCGATCTTTTTTTCTTGACAGATTCTTCCTTTATCAAAAGCACCAAATAAAATTTCATCATAATAAATGTGATGTTGTTGTAAATATTGTATTGTATTTTTTTCAGATTGATTCGAAAAATTATTATTTCTATAAGTAATTAACACAATTTCATTTCCCATTTTCTTTAATTGATCGATTGCATCTTTGGCATATTCTTTTACTGTAGCATTTAAATGAATTTGTTCTACATAAGTCATTAAAAATTCTTCTTGTGCTTCTTTTGGCCAATCTAAATAATATCCTTTATATTTTTTGAATTTAGACTTTCTTTTGTATTTAAATACAGATTCTCTGGTATTTACAATTGTATTATCAATATCGATTCCTATCCTCATATTTACCTCAATAATAATTTTAAAGCTTCCTTTATTTGCTCTTCTATTGAATTGCTTTGATTCACTTTAACGATTACACTTTTAATATCTTTTTCTTTGTAACCAAGTGCTTTTAAGGCTTCTGTCAATTCTTTTGAACTCTCATCTTCAATGACTTCTTTATCCGTATAAACCTTTCCCTTTAAATCCAAAACAATTTGTCGGGCAAGCTTTTCTCCTATTTTAGGAATCTTTTTTAAATATAAGATGTTTTCACGATTAATGGCATCGATGACTCCATCAATGGATGCACTGGCAAGCATCGTAAGAGCCATCTTAGGACCTAATCCTTTTACATCAATCAATTTTAAAAATAATTCTTTTTCCTCTATCGTTTTAAATCCATATAAAGAATTCTCATCTTCCTTAATATGTTGATACAAATATACTGTGTACGTTTTATTTTCGTTAAATGAATAAGGATTAGCTGTATAAATCATATACCCTATATCATTATTTTCTAATACAATATAATTACTTCTTACTAAAGTCACAGTTCCTTTTATATAGTTATACATTATAAAATCTCCGTTCTTTTTACATTTTGTGTTTCTTCGTTTTCTATTTTATAAATTTCTTTAAAGTAGGCATCAAAGGATTCAAGAGCTTTTTTGACAACATCTGGATATATATTTTTTGTATTTTCAACTGCTTTTTTGATATGATGAATATTCACTTCTTTTTTATTTTCAAATACTGCATAAGAAAAAGCAAGTTGTAAAAGAGATAAAGAAATATCTGGATACCTAGCCCCAATTTCATAGACTCTTTTATATTCACTCGTTAAATCAACAATAAATTTCATAATTAACTCTTGTAAGTAAGTTGTATATTTTAATTTAGCTCCTGTTTTCTTTTCAATCTTAGGAAGCGTCCCCATTAAAATTTCAACGGTCTGTTCTTGAGTAGGCTCTTCTACAACAATTTTTTGAAAACGTCTTACAAATGCTTTATCTCTTAAAATAAATCTTTCATATTCGTCTGTAGTTGTTGCACCTATAACTTTAATATCTCCTCGATCAAGACCTGGTTTAAAGACATTCGCAAAATCAAGAGCTTCATCTTTTCCCCCAATTAAAGTATGAATTTCATCAATAAATAAAATCAATTTTTCTTTCTGTTTTACTTCATTTAATAGAAGTTGTATCTTAGCTTCTCCTGTTGGAGTTGTTCCCATTAAAGCTGAAGTATTGATTTTAATTACCGTATAACCTTTTAATGCATCAGGGACGTTGTTTTGTTGGATTCTGTAGGCAAGTCCTTCTACAATTGCCGTTTTTCCTACTCCTGGTTTTCCAGTTAAAATCACTGATTTTTCGGGAGTAAGTAAAATCAATATCATCTGTTTTATTTCTTCATCACGTCCAATAGCTGGATTGGTTATATATTCTTTTTTTGTAAAATTATCACCATAATTATTTAATATACTTAATTGATTGTCCATAAGAATACCCTCCTGTAATTATTATAACATATTCTTTTCCATTTTACAGAACTTAATACGTTAGAATTGTTTTTCTTTTATGAATTTTCTGGATGCGAACAAAACAGAACCAATCATAAATACAAGAATAAGAATGAATAACCAATATTTCTTTTTTTCTTTTGATTGATTTACAACCATTTTTGGCGATTCTGCTTTTGCATTTACGAGAATTTTTCCTGTTGAAATTTCCTTTTGTATCTTATCAGACATAAATTCTATCATTAAATAGTTTTTTTGTTTTATAAGATTATAATCCATACCTTCTTTATAGCCTAAAGAAGTTAAATTCGTTGTCCAATCAACAAGTTTTAATTTACCTATATAAGTAAACTTTATTTTATAATTATTGTCCCTACTTGTAAATACTTCAATGTCTTTTGTATCTGTATCATTTACTTGTAAAAGAATATTGATTTTTGTATTTATAGCCGATGAATCGCTTGAATTTTCAAATTCATCCATCTCTTCATTTTCAACCATAGACTTCTCTTTACTCTCTGAATATTTTTTATTTGAATTGTCGCTTTTTTTCTTATCTTTTTTGTTTTTGGTTGAAGAAGTGCTTTCTGAATCATTAGGTATTGAACAATCCTTTTTCTTAGGAATAATTTTTGTTTCTCTACTGATTTCATGATGACATTTCTCACAATAGATAACCAAATCATAAGAGCCTTCTTGATAGCACGTAGATTCTATAATATTTTCTTTTACTAATTCTGCATTTTTATGTCCCTGTGCCGTATTTGGAACACTATAAGTTTGAAGTATTTCTAATACTTCATCGCAGACATCACATTTTATGAATTCGGTTACTACCTGATCTTCTGTACAATTGGCTTCTTTATCTATTCGTTTTGTTTCTTTCTGCTTATGAAATTGAACCTGAAATTCGTATTTTTTTAAATAATCATTCACATTTATATTCATAATACTCTCATCCATCAATAAGTATTCATCTTTAGGAAATTCAACTTTTATTTCATAAGTTCCATAAGGAATGGTTACATTCCCGTCCTGGTTTAAACGATATTCGTTTAAATCCGTATCCACCACTTTATAGGGCAAACGATCGATTTTATTTCCTTTACAATCGGTTATTTTTATATCGACATCTACAAAATATCTATAATCATAAATTTTCCAATCTTTTGAAACTTCTCCACCGATCATGTTTTTATATTTTTCAAAAGATTGTTCTAAGGCGATAGAAAAATCTTCATATTTATTATATAAATCGTGAATATTTTCTTTTATCTGCTTAAGGGCATCTGTATTTACATAGTCCGATAAAAGATCAGAAATAGTATCTATTATGGCAGATTGATATTTATCAAACGTACCAAACGCTTCTTTTACATTTTCAGATAATTTATCAAATTCTTCTTGCGATATTATAATCTTTGATAAATCTATATTGTATTTATCATTAATCGTATCAACGATAACGGGCATTAAAACTCCAGAGCTTGATACAGCTGTACCATCTTTATTTACTTTAACCGTATAAGCAACAGGAGATCTTGCATACCCAAAGGGTGCTTTTGTTTCCAAAAGTATATAGGAAGAATGTGGAATTCCAGTATTAATCTTTATACTACCTATCGTTCTTATTTTGTCTAAAGTTTCTTCATCAATTACTCCTGAAAAGTTTTTTTCAATCGTTTCTGCTAATTTTTCACCATTAATGTTATTGCCAACGATAAGATCAATGGTATTAAATATATTGGAAGAATTATTGATACTTACTAATCCATTTGAATCCGAAGAAGTTTTTAAAATTGCAGGTATGGTTATATCATCAAGATGATCACTATTTATTAAAATCACTTTTAGAATGATTTGAATTATTTTTTTCTCATCTATATTGCTCCAATCCGATTTAGTAAGTTCTTTTATGATTTCTTGTAAATTATTATCGAATAGATTGCTCGATACACTTTTGATCAAATTTAAAGTAGCTTCTTTTTCAATCATTAAAAAACTTGCCCCTATAACAGGATCCTCATTTTGATCAACTTTGGAAAATTCAATCGTTATTGTATTATTTTTAAATACTTTATATTTTTTTAGTAAACTCCAAGTATTATTGGTAAGAGCTGTGGCTTTATTATCAAAATCCGATGTAGAAAAATGATCTCCAACGACATGTCCATTGGCTCTTTGTACTTCAAAAGCATATTCGGTTGTATCACATATATAGCCTGGCTGTGTGGATTCCTGATAAATCGTATAATTTCCGTGTTTTATACCACTAAATTTATACACGGTATATCCATAAGTGTTTGCTAGAATTTTTAGATTTTTATTTTCTGTTTTTAATGTATAATCTATATCCTGTTGTAATATTTTTCCTTGATCATCTTTGATTACAAAGGATGCATTTTCATAAGATATTGGAATCACTCCATCATAAAGAATAAAATCTATCACAAATTCACCTGTTGGTGCTTTTGAAAAATGAACATCAAAATTTACACTTTTGTTTTTACTAGATTCTTCATTATAAACAATCTTTTTTTCGG
>CANQVY010000068.1 GCA_947627405.1 uncultured Bacilli bacterium
TATTTTGATAATTATTAATCATACTAATAACTTCATTTTTCTCTTTATCTTTAAAATCTTTTGTATATAAAACATAAGCAACAGAATCTGGAATGGAATGAGTTACACTAATTGGGAAAATGACATTTTCTTTAAAAGCAATTTTAGAATGAGGTCTAATCTCTTTTAAATTTTTAGCCACAATATGTTCTTCTTCTAAATCTCTTTTTACAATATGCATTGTAAATTTTGTAGCATAGACTGGAATATCTGGAATAACAGCAAGTATATCTGCTATAGCTCCCATATTGCTATCATGTCCATGTGTTAAAAAAATTCCTTTTACCCTTTTTTGATTATCTATGAGATAATCAAAATTTGGAATAATATAATCAATTCCTAACTTTCTTTCATTATCATATTTTAAACCCGCATCAAAAACAAAAATATCTTTATCAACTTCGACAACATACATATTTTTGCCATTTTCATTTAGTCCTCCTAAACTAAATATTTTAATTTTTGCCATATTTTCTCCTTTCCTTAGATAAATTCCTTATAAATTATAGCAAAGTTTCCATGAAATATCAAATATTATAATATGCATTTAAAATTAGTGTTTATTTTTTATGTCTTTATATAGATGAAAAAGTACAGAAAATAAGGCTATACCTGATGCAATTCCTAATATGACTTCTGTTGTTGTCATAGCATATTGCTTAGCCAAAGCGTTATTTCCGAGTACAATATTATGCATAGTATAAAACAAATAACTCCCTGGTACAATTGGAATCAATCCGGTAAGGACATAAATTACGGATGGACATTTACTTACCCTAGCCATAATTACAGAATAAATATACGTCATTGCTGCACATAAGAATGAAGATAAAAAAACATTATTGCTAAATTTATAAGTTAAAGCATAAATAAGATAATTTAAAAAACCACCAAGAAATATATAAACAAATTTATTTTTATTGGCATTAAAAATAAATCCAAATCCAAGAGTACCCAAGGATGCCCATATTAATCCTTCAATCATAATAAACCTCCTAATAGCAAGGATAATCCAATCCCACCTGCTATAGATAAAGCCAAAAATACCCCTTCAATAAATCGGTTTGTTCCAGATAATGTATCTCCTTTAAAAATATCGTGTATTGAAATAAACAGCGACAAACCTGGAATGAGAAGCATAATATCTCCTATAATCATTTTATCAAAATGAATCAAAGAGCCTATTTTACTAAAACAAAGGGCAAGAAAGCCAATTATAAAGCTCACGATAAAATTATAAACGATTTGATTGATTCGTTTTTGATCGAAATAAGTACGAATCAAATAAATGAAAAAAGCAATGCAGGCTGAAAAAAGTGCATCAAGATAACTTCCTTGAAAGAATAAAGTAAAAGAAAAAGCGGCTAAGAGATGACCAAAACAAATTAAAGATTTATTTTTTACTCTTTTAGCTTCTTCGATTTTCTGAAGGATTTCTTTTCTACTTCTATTTTGTTTACAGATTTCTCTTGATAATTCATTGACTGCTTCTAATTCAAGAAGATTATTATTGATATAAGTTATTCTTCTAGATTCTGTTACTGATGTATGATCATCTCTTAATGTTGCAAGAATTAAACTATTAATTGCATATACTTCAATATAGGAAACTCCATAAGATTTACAGATTCTTTGAATGGTGTCTTCCACTCTTGATATTTCTCCACCGCATTTAATCATAGCTTCTCCTACATCTAAGGATAAACTTAATATTTCTGTTAACGTATAATTCAAATTATCACCTACTTATCATATAAAGCATATTGACTCATATATAAACGATAATACTCTCCTTTTAATTTCATTAACTCTTCATGTGTTCCTTCTTCTTTTACAACATGATCTTGGATAAACAAAATCTTATCACTATCTACAATAGTTGATAATCGATGAGCAATTGTAATTGTCGTTTTATCTTTTAATAAATCTTTTACTTTTGTTTGAATGATTTTTTCTGTTTGTACATCAATTTTGCTTGTTGCTTCATCTAAAACCAATACTTTCGGATTATTTAAAATCACTCGAGCATAACTCAACAATTGTCTTTGTCCTTCAGAAAGTGTTTTTCCATTATTCTCTAAAATAGTATTATATCCCTGTGGTAATTGTTTTATGAAAGCATCGATTTCTAATTTTTTACAAACCTCTTTGACTTGATGATCGGTAATTTGTTCATTTCCATATTTCAAATTATGCAGAATGGTATCTGAAAATAAGAAATTGTCTTGCTGCATAATGGTTACTTGTTTTCGCAAAGAATATAGATCTATCTCTTTTACTTCGATTTGATCAAAATAAATACTTCCTGCTTGAACATCATAAAATCTTGCTAGTAAATTAGCAATTGTTGTTTTTCCGGATCCTGTTTCTCCCACAATCGCAATTTTTTGTTTAGGTAAAATTTCAAACTCGATTCCATCTAAAACATTTCTTATTCCATCATAAGAAAAATATACATGATCAAAAGTAATATGTCCAGAAAGACTCGCTTGTTTAGGATGTTCACAATTTTGAATTTTTATTTCTTCATCGATTGTCTCTAAGATTCTTTCCAAATAAGTCATGGTTTCAATAAAGCTATCAATGGTATTAAAGAATGACCTTATTGGTGACCAAAAACGTTCGGAATAACTTCCCATTACAGCAATGGTTCCAACACTGATATTTGGATAAAGTACTTTAATACCAATAAAGTAAATCGCACATGTAGTAAATGTGGATATATTTTGAATACTAAACCATCCTAAATTTGAATATGGGCGCATTTTATTTAAAGCATCGATCTGCAAAGTTGTTAAATTCGCATAAATATCTTCATTCACAGCCTCTCGATTGAATACTTGGGTTGTACTTACTCCTTTTAAACTTTCAACTAAGTAGGCATTCATATTTGCTTTTTTATTGTTGATATCTTGTCTTAAAGCTCTCTTAATCTTAGAAGTTGAAGCAAAAATTAGAATTAAAATTAGGACTCCTACGATCGTAATCATTGTTAAAGAAACATTCGTCGTTAGCATAAATAGAAATACAAAAATTAAATTGATAAAATTCATAATTGTATTTACCAATTGATTTGTAATTAATGAGGAAACTTGTTCTGTATATTCGGTCACTCGAACTAAAATTTTACCATGAGGTCTTGTATCAAAATAATCGGAAGATAGATATTGGATGTGAGAAAATAAATCATTTTTTAAATCATAAATAATATCTAAATTGATTTTGACTAACAGCTTATCTTTTAATTTTGTAAATGCAATTACAAAAATTGTAAGTAAAATTTCAATAAAAGAAAACAATAGAAGTTGTTTAATATCTTTATTCACAATTACATCATCTAAAACATATTGTAATATTTTCGTTGTATATAGACTTAAAATCGTTGCTATGGCACTTAAGAAAAAACTTATAAATAATTTAAAACGATGATTTTTTGTATATTGCAATAATCTTTTTAAATTGTGAATATTAAATGTTGTATTTTTTTCATCCACATCATATTTATTTACCATAGTATTCACCTCCAAAATTGCCTTTTTGAATTTGATAAATCGTATGGTAAAAACCTTTTTTACGTAATAATTGTTTATGTGTTCCCTCTTCACTAATTTTTCCATGATTTAATACAAAGATACGATTGGCATCTTTGACGGAAAAAATCTTTTGCGCAATAATTATTTTTGTACAATCATATTGAAGTGTTGCAATGTTTTTTGAAACGGCTACTTCTGTTTCAAAGTCTAATGCTGAAGTGATATCATCCAATATTAAGACGTTTGGTTTTTTTACAATAGCCCTAGCTAAAGATAATCTTTGTTTTTCTCCTCCAGATAAACTTACTCCATTTTCTCCTATAATGGTTTCGATTTTATCAGGTAATTTATATACAAATTCAGCCTCAGCAATATCAATTGCCTCATAAATTCTATGATCATCTAGGGATAAATCCGCATAACTTACATTATTCCTTATGGTATCTGAAAACAGAAATGCTGTTTGTGAAACATATCCAAAATAATCTCTTAAGGATTTCTTAGTATAATCTTTTATATCGATATCGTCTATAGTTATTTTTCCACTTGTTGGTTCCATTAAACGAAGGAGCAATTTTATAATGGTGGTTTTCCCTGATCCTACTGGTCCAATAAAAGCATATGTTTCTTTTGGCTTTATTGTAATATTGATATTACTAAGAATTGTTTTCCCATCTATTTTTACGCTTACATTTTCAAATTTAATGCTATGGGGTTCTTTTGTTAAAGTGATTGTTCCTTTATCTTTGATTGTTGGTTTTGTCGCTAATAATTTTTGTATTCTCTCAACAGATACTAAAAAATTTTGCCAATCATCGATTAAAGAACCAAGTTCAATAAATGGATCCCTTAAATAACCAACTAAAGAAGAAAAGGCAATTAACTCTCCTATGGTAATATATCCTTTTATTGTAAACAATCCTCCAAATAAAACTAAAAGAATCGTCATCGATTCTGATAAAATGTTTACTCGATTGTAAAAATTAATAAAACGCATTCTTATTTTATAATTATGATTTTGTAATTTCTTATTTTTTTCTTTAAAACGTTGGATTTCATCCGCTTCGACTCCAAAATTTTTCACTAAACGGTTAGCTTCTATATTTTCTTGAATATAATTATTGAAAGAAGAAATGATGTCTCTTTTTCTTTCATAGAGTTTTGAAGATGTTCTTATGTAATTTTTTGATAATAATCCTATAATTGGCATTGGTATCATAATTAATATTGTTAATTTCCAATTGACAAATAAACAATAACATAGAGCACCACTAAATCTTAAAACAATTCCTAAAAAAGTTTTTACTACGTAACAAATATTATATCGAATGGTCCATATATCAGAAATTAGCATGGTCGTTAATTCTCCTAAAGGATTCTTTCGAAAGAATTCTTGATCTAACTGATTTATCTTTTTATAACAATCTTGTTTAATTACATTTCCTGTATATTTCGAACCAAAAGAATCAATCAAAATAACACCAAAATAAGATAAAGTCTTCCCTATAATCGTTATTAATAAAATAATGAGTAATAGTGGACCAATCAAATCAAAATTTTTCGCCATTAATCCCTTATCAATAACCACTCCTAATATCATAGCAGTAAATATAGTTGAAATTAATCCACCTATAATAATCATACTGTTATAGAACCAATATTTCCATTTTATACCTTTTTTATAATTTAAAACCCATTTCATAATAATCTACTCTCTATTTTATTTTTAAATGTTTTAAAATTACTTTTTCTATATTGTTACGTTTTAGTCCTTCCAAAATTAAATGGTTTACTTCTTCTTGATAAGAATAATATATAGAAATTTGCTTAGAATATTTTTCTTTGAATTTTTGATTATGTTGAATTCTTTTATCTTCCTCATCATGAATTGCTTCTATATCATCCCATGTTAAATCTTTATTTTCTAACATAATTTTCGTTGTTTTTAATACGTAGCAGCATAATTCTTCAAACCATGCTTGCCCTAAATCTCTTAACTGTTCATTTTGTTGAAATAAAACATTATCATTGATAAATCCTCTTCCCCCAAAAAGATCTAAGATGCGATTAACATTTCTATATCTTTTCAAATCTCTTTTGGCATTGATTACTTCATATGCCCATTTTCTGTTATCATCTAAATCAAAGATTAAAACTAGTCCTTCTAATAAAGAATAATAATACTTCATAAACCGCTACCACCTATCTTAATTAGATTATACTAAAACAAAAAAAGAAAAACAATAATATTTATTGTTTCTGTTTATTAAATTTTCATTTTACTTCTTTTTTTTAATGTTTCTGTTAAAATTTTACACTTTAGAATTACTCAGTTGCTTTTTGCAATAAGCGATTATATTCTTCTACTAAGGCATCTGTTTGTAAATACAATTGATTATTTTCAATCTTCCAGTTAGCCTTATTTTTCTCCAAGAAATTTAATACCTCATTTGCTTTATCTAATAGTTGTATTATTTCATTAATCGATTGTTCTAATTCTGTTTTAACCTCTTCCATATCCTCATCAAGATCCACACTTAGCTTTTTATAAAAATCAATATAATATGAATCTAATTTTTTACCTTCAATATAAGATATAATGGTTTCTTCTGTAAGATATTTAATAAATTGATCCTTATATTCTGTAAGATTTGTTTTTGTCGTTTGAATATATTTTTTACTATCTATGAAGTTTGGTCCATCTTTTTTATAATTTTCAATTGATAATAAATTTACTAATTGTTGATCATTTAACGTTTGCATCGTCTTTTCATAAGTATCAAAAACATCGGATAAATATTTCTTTATTGCTTTTTCTACTACTAAATAATCGCCTTTTGATACATTTGTATTTAATTTCTTTCTAAGTTTCTTAATGTCAAAATCTTTTTCTTCTGTTATATCATAGACTGCTTGCATCTCTTTTTCTAATGCAGCTTCTTGTTTTAAATCTTTAAATATGAAGAATGCTCCTATTAAAAGAATAACTACCAAAATTCCCCCTAAAATAATAAGAAGCTTTTTCTTTTTCATATTGTACCTCCAATCTAATCATGGTAGTGTGCATAGTTTGTATACAAACTACCTATTTTTTCCTTTATTTATCTATATTTTCTATATATTTCTTAAT
>CANQVY010000069.1 GCA_947627405.1 uncultured Bacilli bacterium
TGGTTCTGCAAAGCAGGGAAGAGATCGACGTTATCAAGCCATTCTTCCTCTTCGAGGAAAAGTTTTAAATACAGAAAAAACAAAAGAATCAGAAATCTTTAAAAATGAAGAAATCAATACGATGATTTATACAATTGGTGCGGGGTATGGTTCTAATTTTGATATTGACGATTGTGAATTTAGTAAAGTAATTATCATGAGTGATGCCGATGAAGATGGCGGGCATATTCAATGTTTATTACTTACCTTTTTCTACCGTTATATGAGACCATTGATTGAAGATGGAAGATTGTTTGTAGCATTACCACCACTATTTAAAATTCAATGTGGAAAAGAAATTGAATATGCTTATACAATTGAAGAAATGCAAGAAAAGAGTAAAGGAAAAAAATGTGAAATTCAAAGATATAAGGGGCTTGGAGAAATGAATGCGGATCAATTATGTGAAACAACGATGAATCCTCTTTCCAGAACATTAATCCGAGTAAAAATAGAAGATGCTCTTTTAGCCGAAAAGCGGGTAAGTGTTTTGATGGGAGATAAAGTAGAACCAAGAAAAGAATGGATCAATGAAAATGTTGAATTTTCATTAGAAGATGATTATCAATTATAAAGATGTAAGTACTGTATAAATAACAGTACTTTTTGTTTAAGATATAATGAAAAAAGTACTAAAAAAAGAAGAAGATTAACTTTTAAAATCTATAGAACAACAATATTTAATAGGAAATTCTTTTATAGAAATTTTTAAATCTATAGGCATAAGAAAGTTATTCATGTAAAACTATGTAAAATAAGCTTAAAAACAATTTGTTTTTTTGTTATAATGATAATTAGGTGAGAATATGAAAAACTTAATTGAAAAAATATTTGATTATACACTTGAGGATATCATGGGAGAACGTTTTGGATCTTATTCTAAATACATTATACAAGATCGTGCGATTCCTGATGTTCGAGATGGATTAAAACCGGTTCAAAGAAGAATTCTTTATTCGATGTATAAAGAAAAAAATACATATGATAAAGGGTATCGAAAAAGTGCTAAAACCGTTGGGGACGTTATTGGTAATTATCACCCTCATGGAGATTCTTCTATTTATGATGCTATGGTTAGAATGAGTCAGGATTGGAAGATGAATAATCCTTATATTGATATGCACGGTAATAACGGTAGTATTGATGGAGATTCACCCGCTGCTTATCGTTATACAGAAGCTCGTCTTTCGAAAATATCCAATGAATTATTAAAAGATATTGATAAGAATACAGTGAAAATGGCTCCTAATTTTGATGATACCATATTAGAGCCTACCGTCCTTCCAGCAAAATTTCCTAATCTTTTAGTCAATGGAACGATGGGAATTTCGGCAGGATATGCAACCAATATTCCACCACATAATTTAGGGGAAATTATTGACGCTACAATTCATAGGATTGACTCGCCAAATTGTCGACTAGATACTATTTTGGATATTGTAAAAGGACCAGATTTTCCAACTGGTGGAATTGCTTCTGGAAAAGATGGATTAAGAAATGCTTATGAAACTGGAAAAGGTAAAATCATGATTGATGCCAAAACAAGATTTGAAACAGAAAAAGGAAAAACCGCTTTAATTGTGGATGAAATTCCTTTTGAAGTAAATAAAGCAGCTTTAGTTCGAAAAATTGATGAAATACGTATTGATAAGAAAATTGATGGAATTGCAGAAGTACGTGATGAATCGGATAAAGATGGACTTCGTATTGCTATTGATTTAAAAAAAGATGCCAACAAAGAAATGATTTTAAATTATTTGCTTAAAAATACAGAACTACAAATTTCTTATAATTTTAATATGGTGGCTATTGCCAATCGAAGACCAAAACAGCTTGGAATTTTGGAAATCTTAGATTATTACATTGCTCATCAAAAAGAGGTAATTCTTAAAAGAACGGAATTTGATCTTATGCATGCTAAAAAAAGACTTCATATTGTTGAAGGATTAATTAAATGTTTGTCTATATTGGATCAAGTGATTCAGGTAATTCGAGCAAGTAAAAATAAGAGTGATGCCAAAGAAAATTTAGTCAAAGAATTTGCTTTTACAATCGAACAAGCCGATGCTATTGTCATGTTACAACTTTATAGACTTACAAATACAGATGTCGTTGAATTGGAAACGGAAATGGCTAATTTAGAGCGGATTGTAAAAGGATTAGAGGCTATTCTTGCCCATGAAGAGGTATTAAAAGATGTTATGAAAGAGGAACTTAGAAAAATTAAAAAAGAATATGCTTCACCTAGAAAAACGGAAATCAAAGATGAAATTGTAGACATTAAATTGGATACAACACAAATGATTCCAAAAGAAGAAGTTGTTGTTGTAGTAACAAAAGCGGGTTATGTAAAAAGATGTTCTCTTAGAAGTTATAAATCTACAGATGATGAAATGACTTTAAAGGACAACGATTATATTATAGGTATGTATCAATTAAATACTCTAAATACACTGCTACTCTTTACAAATTATGGAAATTATTTATATGTTCCTGTACATGAACTTCCTGATATGAAATATAAAGATTTAGGAAAACATATTTCAAATTTTATTCCCCTTGCTGATATGGAAGAAATTGTTTCAGTAATTCCTATTTTAGATTTTAATACTGAGAAAGATATTTTACTTGCTAGTAAAAATGGAATGGTTAAGAGAACAAAAATTAAGGATTTCAAAGTTAGTCGATATTCTAAACCTATGACCTGTATGAAATTAAAAGATCAAGATCGTTTGCTTTGTGCCATAGAATCCTTATATAATGATGTGTTTATAGCTACAGAACATGGATATGGGTTATGGTTTGATATTAATGAAATTGTCGTTGTTGGATTAAAAACAGGTGGAGTTAAAGGAATTAATTTGAAAGAAGATCAAGTAGTTGCGGTTAGTAATTTTAATAGAGAAAACATAGAATATATATCGTTAATTACCAACAAATCAACTGGAAAAAGAATGAAATTAAGTGAATTTGATAAATCTTCTAGAGCTCGAAGGGGTCTTATGATTTTAAAAGAAGTAAAAACAAATCCATATAAAGTATTAAAAACATTTGCTTTGGATCCAAAAAATTATATTGGTCTTTTATCCAATGAAATCTCTTATATAAAATTGACCGAACTTCCTATTTTAGATCGTTATTCAACAGGCAGTTCAGTATGCAAAAAAACCATCCAAAATGTTTTTTTAAAACAAGAATTAGTCAATATAAGTAAGGAAGAAAAGCCAGTAGAAATTAAAAATGGAAAAGAAAACCATCAAGTTTCTTTAAAAGAGATTGATGAAAGATTAATGACGATTGATGATTTTCTAAATTAATAAGAAACATTTAAATAAAAAAGCATATATATTACTAGGTGGTAATATGTCTAAAGATAGTTTTAAATTATTCGTTCGAAAACATCCAGAATTAATTCAATATGTGAATAATAATCAAATGACTTGGCAGAAATTTTATGATATGTATAGTTTATATGGTGAGGAAGATCAAGCGGCATGGAAAGATTATTTTGGGGTAGAGAAAAAAAAGGAAACCTCTTCTTCTAAAAGGGAATTTAATTTTACAGAGTTAGTCAAATACATTAAAAGTGTAGATATGGATTCTCTTCAAAAAGGAATTTCAGGACTTGAAAAAGCTATTAGTTTTATTCAAGATTTAGGAATTATCAAAACAAGTGAAGGATCCCCTAATCATTATCAACCACGCCCTATCTATAAATCCTTTGAAGACTAATGCGTGTAGATATTCTATTTCGAATTAGAAACAATCCTCACTTATATAGATATTTAAGAGAAAATTCTTATTGGTATAAATATTTAAATCGAGATCCATCTAGTATTCGTTTTATGGAAGAGGAAATGAAAAAGAAATATAAATTGACTACAGCGGATAAAATTAATAGTATTGGAGAAAAATTAAATTTAATTCGTAGTTTTATAGAAATTATGAAATAAGCAATTTGGTTGCTTTTTTCTTTTTTTGTAAAAAGAAACGATGAAAAAAAGTAAAATAAAAAACTTTAAATTCCTCTTCTTTTTGTTTATAATAATTGTAAGAGGTGATCTTATGGCCAATCATTTATTACCGGCAGATTTATATTCTGTAGTCAATAAAACGGTTATTAATGAACAGGATAGGAAGTTAATTACGACTTTATATCAACCGATTATTGGGTATAGTGCCGTAAGTTTATATTTTACATTTGTTGATGATTTGGATAAACGAAATTTAATGAGTGATGATTTAACACATCATCACTTAATGAGTACAATGCAATTAAAATTAAGTGATATTTTAATAGCTAGGAAAAAATTAGAAGCTGTAGGACTTTTAAAAACTTATTTTAAAGAAGATCATGTTAATCATTATGTTTATCAAATTTATTCACCAATTTCTGCAGCAGAATTTTTAAATCATCCTATATTAAATATTGTACTTTATAATAATTTAGGTAAAAAAGAATATGATAAAATTGTTGAATATTATAAGATACCAAGAGTCAATTTAAAAGAATATCAAGATATTACTTCTTCTTTTTCAGAAGTATTTACATCCATAAGTGGGAATACATTTATAGAAAATGATAATGTTATTGAACGAAATACAAATAAATTAACTTTAAAGAGTGAAATTGATTTTGATTTATTAATTTCAAGTATTCCCTCACGTCTTATTAGTGAACGTTGTTTTAATGAAGATACCAAAAATTTGATTAATAGTTTATCCTATGTTTATCATATTGATACTTTAAATATGCAAGGTTTAGTGAGAAATAGTATGAATGAGAAGGGATGCATTGATAAAAATGAGTTACGAAAAGCTTGTCGTAATTTTTATCAGTTTGAAAATCAAGGGAAATTGCCTACTTTAATTTATTCAAAACAACCTGAATATTTGACTTCTCCTAAAGGAGATCACTCCAATTGGGCTAAAATGATTTATACTTTTGAAAATACAACCCCCTATGATTATTTAAAAAGTAAATATAAAGGAGTCGAACCAAGTGCAAGAGATTTAAAATTAGTAGAGAGTTTGCTTGTAGATATGAAATTAAAACCAGGAGTTGTTAATGTTTTACTTTCTTATGTTTTAAAAATTAATAATCAAAAATTAAACAAAAATTATATAGAGACCATTGCTGGGCAATGGGTACGTCTTCATATTGAAACCGTAGAAGAAGCAATGAAAATTAGTGAAAAAGAACATAAAAAATTAAGGAAAAAATTGCAGGGTCAAGCAAAACCATCTATCAAAAATGCATCTAAAGAACAGCTTCCTGTATGGTTTGATAAAAATATTGATAATGAAGATATTTCAGAAGAAGAAAAAAAACAATTAGAGGAAATGTTAAAGGAATTTGCTTAATTCCTTTTTTTGTGATAAAATAAAAAATAATTTTAGGGGGTTATTATGAATAAACAAAAAAGAAGAGAAATAAAAAAGAGATGTATATCTTTATTTTTAACTAGTATATATTTTATAAGTATGACAATTCTTTCAACGCATTTAAATACTACGTATTCCTTTGCTGGGAAATTTAGATCTTTATCCATTGAAGATCTAAGCGAAGGGGTAAATTATAGCAATGCTTTTCCAATAAAAGATGAAGAAGGATTAAAACAAGATTCCTATGTTTTTGCAATAACTAATTCTTCTAATAATCGAATAAAATATATTGTAGGGTTTGAAAATGTAACCAATTCATCCTGTGATTTACTTGATTATAAATACATTCGATACTCTATAAGCAACAATAATAAAGATTTTAGTAAAGTTTCAAATATGGATACAGATGGTTATTTAACTACAGATATAATTGAAGGAAAAAATAAGAAAATATATTATTTGAAATTTTGGATTGATTATAAAGCTTCCAATGAAGTTTTAAATAAATGCTTAAATTTTAAAGTGAATATTACACAATTTGACACTATGAAATAGGAATTGATTCTATATTGTTGAAACTTTCTTTCATTTCATGGTAAAATGAATAAGTGCGAATATTGAAGGTGAAATTAGTGAATTACAATAAAGAATTTTTAAATATAGTTCATGATATATTAGAAAATAAAGAGTTTCAAAAACTAAAGGAAATAAAACATCATGATACCAATCGATTTGATCATTCCTTAAGAGTCAGTTATTATGCTTATATAATAACAAAATCTTTAGGATTGAATTATAAAGCGACCGCTAGGGCAGGATTGTTACATGATTTCTTCTTAGAAGAGAATGACAAAAAAAAGATTTCAAAAAGATTAAACACATTATTAAAACATCCTATGCTTGCATTACAAACAGCAAGCAAATATTATGAACTTTCAGACTTAGAAGAAGATATTATACTATCTCATATGTATCCAATTACAATGAATCCACCAAAGTATTTAGAAAGTTGGATTGTGGATATAGTCGATGATTTTTCAGCAATTTATGAAAAATATTCATCCGTAGCTTATAAATTTGTTACCATTTCTAATTTTTTATTAATGTTCTTTTTAAAAGGCCTT
>CANQVY010000070.1 GCA_947627405.1 uncultured Bacilli bacterium
TACACAATAAGCGCTATAAGAGGTATCTGGATCTGCTGTAATCGTCCAATAACTATAATTCGCAGCCATATAGTTATAATTTCGACAAGATTTAGCTGTAACATAGGTACATTTCTCATCAATGCTTGCCAACATATAATCATAGGCTGTAATCGTAAATACATATTGATTTTCTAATCGTTCACTACATTCGACTTCAGCATCACTTCTTGTATCTGAACTTTTTCGTTTTCCAATACATAAACTTACAGGTACAATCTGTGCTTTATGAGATTCATCCGTCATAAATCGATTGTTTTTATAAATACTATCCAAAGCTTCTTTTAATCGACTTTTTTCATATATATTATATCCATAATTGAAATTAGTTTCACTATTATAGCGATCATCCCAAGCATATTGTCTTTCTCGATAATCTTCATTCAACATAATTTTAACTGTACCATCTTCATATACACGAACAATACGGAAAATTCGATCATTAAATTTCAAATAATTGGCAACATTTTCTCCTCTAAATACATAATCATTGCCTATTTGATATAAGCCATCTTTTTCACGAACCGTACCACTTTCAATAATTTTCTTGGCAATTTCTTTTGTTTGATACTCATTACCACAATTTAAATATGCCGTATATTTATATTTATTATTATTAAGAGTAACAACTACTTTCCCACTACAAGTCTGATTTTTTATAAGTTTTTCCATTGGTTTTAAATATCCTTCAGCACTTAATTTGCTATCTCGTACACTAACTTCTCCTCCCTCTTTCTTAGGAAGTAAATTGGAATAATCTGAATAATATTTTCGAGCCGCTTCTTCTAATTTATCTTCAATTTGTCCATAAGACAACTTAGAATTATTTATCTTGTAAAAAACAATGGATACAACAATTCCAACAATAATAATAAAAATTAAGATTCCTAAATAGATAAACAATTTCTTATCAATAGATTTAATCTTATCCTTCATTTGATTCATTATACATCAACCTTTCTACTATCACAATTATATCAAGAAAAAAGAAATGATACAACTCATTTCTTATTTTTTTAATATCTTTATTGTATTTAAAATAGTTAATAAAGTAACACCAACATCTGCAAAAACAGCCATCCACATTTGAGTTAAACCAAGTATAGACAAAATTAAGAAAACGATTTTTACAGCAAAAGCAAAAATTAAATTTTGCAAAATAATTCGATTTGTATATTTGGAAATTGTAATTAAACGATTTATTTTGTCTAAAGAATCATTCATAAGAACGATATCACTAGAATCGATAGCTAACGTACTTCCTTTTAACCCCATGGCAATACCAATATCACTAAGTGCTAAACCAGGTGCATCATTTACGCCATCTCCCACAAATGCAACATATTGATTTTTTCTACTAGTATGAATCAATTGTTCTAACTGTGTATATTTGGCATCTGGTGTCATTTCATAAATAAAATGTTTTACTCCCACTTTTTGTGCCACCTTTTTTGCTTCTTTTTGGTCGTCCCCAGTATACATATAAGTCATAATTCCTTTTTGATTTAAATTTTGAATTGCCTTTTTACTATCTCTTTTAATTGTATCTTTTAATTCAATATAGCCAATCACTTGTTCATCTTCGCTAAGATAAATACAATTTTTCGAATTTTCATGATACTGAACAAAATCATTATTCCCTATTTTATATTTATGATTTTCTCTTACATAAGAAATTCCGGCACCCGCTTTTTCCTCAATATTTGTAATTTTTTCATTTTTTATATTTAATTTTTTATAAGAAAGAATAGATTTTGCAATTGGATGTGTAGAATATTGTTCTCCCATATAAATCAGTTTATATATTTTCTCTTTTGAATATGAATTGAGACTAACAATATTTGTAATGGTAAAAGTACCTGTTGTAATTGTCCCTGTTTTATCAAAAACAATTTTATTTATATGACGAGCCATATCTAAATAATGACTTCCCTTAATTAAAATACCATTCTTACTAGCAAGACCTATCCCCGAAAAATAACTAAGTGGTACAGATATCACAATAGCGCAAGGACACGCAACGACTAAAAAGGACAAAGCACGATAATAACTTAATGTATACGTAATAGAAAATATAGATGGTAAAAGCAAAAAAATCATACAAGCAAGAACAATAACAACAGGTGTATAAATTTTAGAGCACTGTTCAACAAAATTTTCTGCTTTTGTTTTCTTATCTGAAGCGGTTTCAACCAAAGCTAAAATTTGACTAATTGTACTATCTTTATATTCTTTGGTTGCTTTTATCTCAATTGTTTGATTCATATTAATGCTCCCAGATAAAACCTCTTCTCCTTTTTGAACTTCTATCCATTTGCTTTCTCCAGTTAAAGAAGATTTATCCAACTGAGCTTTTTTACTTATTAATATTCCATCTACCGGTACTTTCTCACCTAAATTAACCACAACCGTATTGCCAATTTGAATATCATAAGGAGTCATTGATTTGATTTTTCCACCAATTTTTATATTCGCAGTTATAGGAGCAATATCCATTAGTGAAGCGATTGATTTTCTAGTGCGATTGACCGCTTTATTTTCTAATATTTTTCCAATTTCATAAAGAGTAATTACCAGAATTCCCTCGGTTTTTTTATCAATGAAATAAGCACCAAAGCAAGAAATAACTAATAAAATATTTTCATCTAAAACGAATTTAGGAAGAAGTTGAATAGCTTTCATTCCCACTTTATAAAGTAAAATAAAATAAGAGGCTAGAACGAAAAGATTATGCAACGTTCCTTCCAAAGCAAAGGAAAAAGAATAAATTAAAATTCCTAAAATAAGTCGAAAAAAATCAAAAAGATAAGATCGATTTGTATTTTTTTCATTGATAGAAAGAACAACATCCGGTTCTATTTTTTGAATAATTTTTTGTGTATAGGATAAGACATCATAAGATGAAATATCTGTAGCAAATGTTAATTTTAATTTTGCAAAATTCAACCTTACATCTTTATAATGCTTATTTTTCTTCATTTCTGTTTCTATTTTTAAAGCACAACTTGCACAATCAATATTAGCAATATGAAAACTATAATTCTTCAATATGATCCCTCCCCTTTCTATAGATTTCTTTCACGTGTTCATCATCTAATGAATAATATACCACTTTCCCAACTTTTCGATACTTAACTAATTTGGCTTGCTTTAAAATTCTTAATTGATGAGAAACTGCAGATTGCGTTGCATTAATAATATTAGCAATATCACAAACACACAATTCATCTTCCAATAATACAGAAAGAATTTTCATACGTGTAGAATCCCCAAAAACTTTAAATAGTTCGGCTATATTAATTATAAAATCATCGTTTGGAAGTGTTGCTTTTAATCGTTCTACTTTTTCTCCATCAATAATCGTAATATCATTAACTTCCATCTTATCCTCCTTATATGAATAATTGTTCATATATTTTATTATATGTAAGAAAAAGAACAATGTCAAGAAATTTGAATCTATTTTTATAGAAATAAAAAATAAAGCCAAAATAAGATTAGGTGAGACTATGAAAATAAGATTAGGTTATGTAGCATTATCAAAAACATTAGATGATTTAACTACATCGAGTACTATAACATATACCAATTTTGAAAAAGAAAAGAAAACATATAATGATTTATATCAAATCATTCAAAGAAATTTAAATAGCTTAGAAAAAATACTCATTTATAATCAAAAAAATAATATTCATTTCTATCGTTTAACTTCTAAACTCATTCCTTTAGCAACACATAATAAAGTAAATTATAATTATATTACCCCTTTTCAATCCCAATTCAATAAATTAAGCAATATGATACAAGAAAGTCATATAAGAATCGATACACATCCCGACCAATATGCTGTTTTAAATAGTATAAATAAGAATGTTGTTGAAAATACGGTAGAAATATTAGAATATCACTATAAAATATTAAATGCACTGGGAATTAAGAACAAGATCATTCTTCTTCATATTGGCGGAAATAACTTTGGTAAAACAAACAGCAAAAAAAGATTTATTAATAATTTTAACAAATTGCCAGATTATTTAAAAAAATCTATTGCTATAGAAAATGATGATAAAGTATTTAATATAAAAGATGTCTTAGAAATTTCCAATCAAATTCATGTCCCCGTTGTTTTCGATTATCATCATTTTATTTGCAATCATGAGGATACAAAATTAGAAGAAATAATAAAAGAAGTTTTTGATACTTGGAAAAATCAAATCCCAAAAATTCATTTTTCCTCCCCAAAAAGCAAATTAAAAAAAGAATTTAGAAGCCATCATGATTATATCAATGCATCAGAATTTATTGATTTTATCGAAAAAATTAAATTTATAAATCAAGATTTTGATATAATGATTGAAGCCAAAGCAAAAGATGAAGCACTATTTCGATTAATAAGAGAATTAAAATATAAAACAAATTATAAATTTATAGATGAAACAACCTTTGAAATAGAATTATAAAATTTCGTAGGTATTTATTATATTGGATTCATAAAAATCAAAATATAATATAAGGAAAGGAGAATAGATTTTATGTATAGTTTTGGTTGTCCATACTATTATTATCAAGATAATAACAACTCCAACAGTTGGTGGATTTGGGTTATTATTATTGTTTTTGTTATTTTTTTCCTATGTGGTTCAGACAAAGGAAGAAATAATTGGAATTAATAAATTCCCATTTAAAAGGAACATAAACCATATGTTCCTTTTAAGATTTTTAGATATTTTATAACATACAAAAGAATAAAAACATCAGCTCTTAAACATTTGTTAGTTTCAAATGCTATCTTAAAAAAATTGCATTTGCCTAACCCATCAAATGCATCCTTTTTTTATTTTATGAAAGTTTCCTTGATATTGATCATAACATTTAAAAAACTTTTATTAACTACGTTCTCCATTTTTACTAGAAAAATCCAAGCTTTTTTTATCCATCTAGTGGCCTAAAGAAAGAAGTATGCCAACTTTTTTGAGTTAGACAATAATAGTAATAATGACTATCATTTTATAAAAATTTTAATACTTTATCTTTTCTTTACTAGTGTGTATCTGCTTTTATCAAACATTTGCCAAGGAGCAAAATCATTACCCTCTGTATGCCCAGATATGGCAAAGTTTGTAAATCCATAACTTGCTAAAATTTCTTCGTTTTTTTCTAACTGTTTAATAAGATTTCTAATGACACCTAACCAGATAAAATCTGGTATTGACTGATATTTTTCTGGAATATATTTAGCAAATAACTTTGGATTTAATCCAATTGACTTTAAAAATTCGATCCTTTCCATTCTTGATGTTTGATAGTTCTCATTACTTATTTGATAAGTTTGATATTCTTTAAAATTTCCAATACTAAGTTTTCTTAAATCATACCAAGGAATAAAATATCTTTCATGCGTACAAATACTTTTTGAAACTTCCCTTCCATCAAAACCTTTTGAAACAGCTTCAATTATAACATCTTTTCCTAAATCAACACCAACCGATATTCCTGCCCATCTTTCGTATCTTTCTGTTGGCTCACGAATTGTATTAAATAAAACTATTACTCCCAGTGGATCTTTTTCTTTGACTTTAATTAAGGTATCATAAAAGTCTTTTCTTTTTCCAGCATTTTCTATACCTAAAATAGGAGTTCTCCCCTTTAATGTATCAACTCTATTTTGAGCAAAGCTATCTAAGTATTCTTTATTATTTAAATAGTCTTCTTCACTTTCTACTAATGTTAAATCTCTGACAGGACTTAATTGTGGAAAAAAATATAATAAATTTAACATATCGCTTGTTCTATAATATTGCATCATTTTTTGCTTATCATCAATATTATTCATATTTAGCATAAAAAATCAGCTCCCTAGAATATAATTAATTCCTGATTTTTGTTTTCTTATTATTTAAAAAAAACTTAGATAACAAAGAATCATCATACTACGATTGCTTAAATTTGCCATTTTTGAAATATCATAAAAATACTTTTTCCATCATAAGCATATTGAATGTGTGAACAACACCATTTATAGGCAAATTCGCATTTAACTTCATCACTTGCACTTTTTATGCCATCAGGGGTAAATCTATAAAAATTATATCATAAATTTGAACATTTTAAAACTCGAACTTAAAGTCCGAGTTTCTTATCAATATGGTGCGAGTGACGTAATAATCTACAATCTTGCAATGATATTGTTAACATCAACAGGATGTATCCCAAAGCCAATCATCCACATTTACAATTTCAAAAGATAGAAGTACGTTAAGTCAAGAAACTTTTATAACGATTCGTTCTTATGATCAATGACTATTATTGTTTTTTAAAACTTTAGCATACCCTTTATCCAATAAGCTGCTAAAATCATTAGGAATTTTTTCCTTTGCTTCTTCTATTAATTCATTGGGAATCCCATATAATGCTTCTGCCATTGAACCAACTATACAAGCATTTGTATCTGTATCACCACCAAAAG
>CANQVY010000071.1 GCA_947627405.1 uncultured Bacilli bacterium
AAAAAAGAAAATGTACAAGATGCTCATGAGGCAATCAGACCAACGGATATTTATAGAACCCCTTTATCAATCAAACAATATTTATCCAACGATGAATATAAATTATATAAATTGATTTATACGAAGGCCCTTTGTTCATTGATGAAAGATGCTAAGGTAAAAGCAACAACAATTCTATTAGATAATCACCAGTATAAATTTAAAACGACAGGACAGGTATTGATTTTTGATGGCTATTTAAAAGTTTATAAAGATTATGAGACAAATGAAGATGTAATTCTTCCAGAATTACACTTAAAAGAGGAACTTTCAGCTCAAGAAATTAAAGAAGAACAACATTTTACAAAACCACCAGCAAGATATACCGAAGCCAAATTGATTAAAGAATTAGAAGAGTTAGGAATAGGTAGACCATCAACTTATGCTACAATTATGGATACCATTCGACAAAGAGATTACGTGATTATGGAAGATAAAAAATTTAAGCCTACAGTTATGGGAATAGAAACAACCGATAAACTACAAGAATTCTTTAACAATATTATCAATGTAGAATATACGGCCAATATGGAAAGTGATTTGGATAAAGTGGCAGAGGGCCATAAGAATGAGCTTGAATTATTAAAAAATTTTTATGATAAATTTGAACCTCTTGTAAAAACGGCTTTTTCCAAGATGGAGAAAAAAGCACCAGAAGAAACAGGGGAAACATGTCCAGAATGTGGAAGTGCCTTGGTAATTCGAAAGGGAAAATATGGAGAGTTTGTAGCTTGTAGCAATTATCCAGAGTGCAAATATATTAAAAAAGAAGAAAAACAAGTAGTAGAAATTTGTGATTGTCCAAATTGCAATGGAAAAATTATAGAACGAAAAAGCAAAAAAGGTAAAGTCTTCTATGGATGCAACAATTTTCCTAAATGTAAAACAGCTTATTGGGATAAACCAACGGGAGAAAAATGCCCAAAATGTGAATCAATGTTGGTAGAGAAAAAAGAGAAGATACAGTGTAGTAATTGTGATTATCAATTATAAAACACGAAAAAAAACAAAAAAAAATAAAAATAATTATTGACATTTTACATATATATTAGTATAATTTAATGGAAATTAAAAAAAAGAAAGAGATGTATCCACATCCACCTGATTGCTTAGAGTGATAGGTTCAAAGCTTGAAAATGCTAATTATTCGAACGTAGAAAAGTGGATACATTGTGTTCACTTTTTTACATTTTATGGAGGTGTAATTATCGGAAACTCAAAAAATAATTTGTTAGTTAATAATCAAATTAAAGTGAGTCCAGTACTTGTCATTGGACCGAATGGGGAACAAGCAGGCGTAAAGTCTATTGAAGATGCTTTAACTTTAGCGTCTTATGCAGGACTTGATTTAGTGCTTTTAAATCCAAACGGGAATCCACCGGTTGTAAAAATTATGGATTATAACAAGTATCGTTATGAAAAACAAAAAAAAGAAAAGGAAGCAAGCAAGAAGCAAAGAGCAAACAAGTGTGAGTTAAAAGAATTTAGGTTATCTCCTGTGATTGATGTTGGAGATTTTGAAACAAAGTTAAAGAATGTTAAAAAATATTTAATAAAGGGAGATCGAATTAAATTATCCATTCGTTTTAAGGGAAGGCAAATGGCTCATACAGATTTAGGAAAAGAAGTATTGGAAAAATTTGCGGCTCGCCTTGAAGATATTTCAACCATTGAACAAAAAGCTAAATTAGATGGAAGATCAATGACAATGTTATTAATACCTAAAAAAGATAAATAATATAAGGAGGAAAAAATATGCCAAAAATTAAATCACATAGTGGATTGAACAAAAAATTAAAAATAAGAAAAAGTGGTACGATTAGTATAAAACACCCAGGATTTGGACATAATTTAGGAAAAAAAGCAACTAAGATTAATCGAAAGAAAAGATCATCAAAAGCTTTAAGTGCATCAGACTTAAAGAGATTTAAAAATGTATTAAAGAAGATATAGGAGGAGTAGAAAATGGCAAGAGTTAAAAATGGTGCGACTACAAAAGCACGTCATAAAAAAGTTTTAAAAGCTGCTAAAGGTTACTTTGGAAGTAAACATAGACTATATAAAACAGCAAAAGAACAATTGATGCATTCTGGTCAATATGCATATAGAGACAGAAGGCAAAAGAAAAGAGATTTTAGAAAATTATGGATAACAAGAATTAACGCAGCTTGTAGAGAAAATGAAATCAGTTATTCTAAATTTATTAATGGACTTAACAAAGCCGGAGTAGAAATCAATCGAAAAATGTTAAGTGAAATTGCAATTAATGATCCAAAGGTTTTTGCAGATCTTGTAAAAGTTGCAAAAGATGGTTTAGATGGAAAAGTTACTAAGCAAGAAAGAAAACAAGTAGAAAAAGAAGAAAAAAAGATAGAAAATAAAAAAGAAGAGGCAAAGGATTTATCCAACTTAACCTTAACGGAATTAAAAGCGCTAGCGAAAGAAAAGAATATCACAGGATATTCAAGTATGAAAAAAGCAGAATTAATTGATGCTTTAAAATAAACATATTAATGGATTAATATACTTCGTGCCTACTAGGTGGTATATTAGAAATTAGTAGATGATAAAAACAAAAAGGAGAAATAAAATTATGACAGTAGTTTCAATGAATTATTTATTAGAAGCCGGTGTACATTTTGGACACCAAAAAAGAAGATGGAATCCAAAAATGAAGGAATACATCTATACAACAAGAGAAGATATCTATATTATCGACTTAAAAAAAACAGCAGAACAAATTGAAGAAGCTTATGCAGCAATTAAGAAAATTGCAGAAAATGAAGGAAAATTCTTATTTGTAGGAACAAAAAAGCAAGCACAAGAGGCTGCCGAAGAATCTGCAAATAGAACCGATATGTATTTTGTAAATGAAAGATGGTTAGGTGGAACATTAACAAACTTTAAAACCATTAAATCTAGAGTGAAAAGACTTGAAGAAATTGAAAAAATGGAAGAAGATGGAACTTTTGATATTTTACCTAAGAAAGAAGTTATTGGTATAAAGAAAGAATACGATAAATTAAACAAATATTTAAAAGGAATTCGAAATATGAAGAAAGTTCCAGATGCTTTAATTATTGTAGATCCAAAAAAAGAAGAAATTGCAATTAAAGAAGCTCGTAAATTACATATTCCAGTATTTGGTATTGTAGATACAAACTGTGATCCAGATATGGTTGATTATGTAATTCCAGGAAATGATGATGCGGTTCGTGCAGTTAAATTAATTATTGGGGTTTTAGCTAACGCCATTGCCGAAGCAACTGGAAAAGAAGTTATTGATTATGTAAGTGATGAAGATAAAGCCAAAATTTCAAAGAGAGCTAAAAAAGAAGCAGAAAAAGAAACAGTTGAAGAAGAAACAAAACAAGAAGTAGAAAAAGAAGAAGTTAAAAAAGAAGAACCCGCTAAAGAAGAAAAAAAGGAAGAAGAGACAAAAGAACAAACCAATGATTTCGATCATATGAATTTAACAGAATTAAAAGCTTTAGCTAAAGAAAAGGGAATTAAGGGTTATTCAAAAATGAAGAAAGATGAAATAATTTCAGCTTTAAAATAATAGGAGGATTTATATGTTTAGTGCTAGTGATGTAAAAGAGTTAAGAGAAAAAACGGGAGCAGGAATGATGGATTGCAAAAAAGCATTGCAAGAAACAAACGGAAATATGGATGCTGCTATTGACTGGCTTCGTGAAAAAGGAATATCCAAAGCAGCTAAAAAAGAAAGCAGAATTGCTGCTGAGGGGTTAACAAAGATTGTTATTGATGGAAATAATGCAGCTATTGTTGAAGTAAATTCTGAAACGGATTTTGTAGCTAAGAATAAAGAGTTTACGGATTTTGTAGACATGCTTGCAAATACTATCGTTAAAAATGATAAAACTACAGTAGAAGAAGTATTAGAAATTCGTGTAGATGGTGAAACAATTAATGAAAAATTAATCGCTTTAATTGCTAAAATTGGAGAAAAGATTAGTTTTAGAAGATTTGAAAAACTAACAAAAAATGATGATGAAGTTTTTGGATCTTACTCTCATATGGGTGGTAGAATTGGTGTTATTACAAAAGTAAAAGGAGCAAATGAAGAAGTTGCAAAAGATATTGCAATGCATGCAGCTGCAATGAGACCACTTTGCATGGGTAGAAATGATGTAGATAAAGCTACTCTAGAACATGAACAAAAAGTAATTAAAGAACAAGTTATAAATGAAGGTAAACCAGCCGAAATTGCTGAAAAAATGGTTATTGGAAGAATCAATAAATTCTATAAAGAAAATTGTCTATTAGAACAAGAATTTATTAAACCAATTGATGGAAAAACAGTTTCTGTTGAAACTTACCTTAAAAATAATGGCGGAGAATTAATTTCTTATACAAGATATGAAGTAGGAGAAGGACTTGAAAAAAGAGAAGAAAACTTTGCCGAAGAAGTAATGAATCAAATCAATGGAGAGTAATCGAAAGATTACTTTTTTACTTGCATCTTAAAATCATATTTGTTATATGGAATTTTAAAACGAATCAATTATGATGTATATAGAAAAAATTCATAAAATTTGCAATAAATTTTATTTATTTTTGTTGTAAAAAGAATTGATTTTTGTTATGATGAATATGTAATAAATATTTACGTTGAAGAGGACGAGTAATAGAAAATAAAGCGATAGAAAATTAGTGGTTGATGGAAACTAATCTTTATCTCTATGAAGGCTACCCTTTGAGTAAATCGGCTAAGTCGTTAAAAAAATTAAGGCCAAAATAGGATGGTACCGTGTTTTATACACTCCTATATTTGGTCTTTTTATCTTATTTTTTGGGAGGATTATTTATGAAATTAATACTAATAGGTGGAAAAGCAAACAGTGGAAAGGATACTACCGCAGAAATCATTGATGAAATATATAGAAAGAAAGGATTGGATGTTGTAAATATACAAATTGGATACTATATTAAAATGTATGCGAAAGCAATTGCAAAATGGGATGGCGATAATGAATCAAAGCCTAGGGAATTATTACAAGAATTAGGAACTGAAGTAATTCGTAAACAAATTGATGAATTTTTCTTTATCAATCGAATTTTACAAGATATTGATGTATATTCAAGATATTTCGATGTAATTACAATAAGCGACGTTAGACTTCCTTTAGAGTTTGATTGTATCAAGAAAAAATATAAAGAAGCTGTTGCTGTACATGTAACTAGACCTGGTTATATCTCTCATTTAACCAAAAAGCAAAAAGAACATTTAACAGAAGTATTAATCGATGGATATAATGGATATGATTATGAAATCATAAATGATGGAAGCTTAGAAGATTTAAAGAAGAAGGTAACAAAATTTGTAAAAGAGGTTGATAAACATGAGAAAAATGACAAGTAATGAAATCCGAACAACTTGGACAACATTTTTTAAAAATAAAAATCATTTAGTAATTAAAAGTGCGCCACTTGTTCCAATTGATGATGATAGTTTGCTTTGGGTGAATGCTGGCGTAGTTCCATTAAAAAAATATTTTGATGGAACAGAAATTCCTGAAAACAAAAGACTTACTAGCATTCAAAAATGCATTCGTACCAATGATATCGAAAATGTAGGGGTAACCAAAAGACACCAAACATTTTTTGAAATGATGGGAAATTTTTCAATTGGAGATTATTTTAGAGAAGAAGCAATTGCCTTTGCTTATGAACTTTTAACCAGTGAAGAGTATTTTGCTATTCCAAAAGAAAAGCTTTACATTACGGTTTATCCTAATGATAAGAAAACTTTCGAACAATGGGTAAAATTAGGAATTGATCCTACGCATATTGCAAAATTAGAAGATAATTTCTGGGAAATAGGAGAGGGACCATGTGGTCCTGATTCAGAGATTTTTTATGATCGAGGAGAAAAATATGATCCAAATGGAGATGCTTTAGAAAAATTTATGGCTGGAGAAGATAACGAACGTTATGTTGAAATATGGAATAATGTATTCAGCCAATATAATTCAAAGGCAGGGCTTAACCGAAAAGATTATCCAGAACTACCAAGTAAGAATATTGATACAGGTGCTGGTCTTGAAAGATGGTGTTGTATTTTTCAAGGCGTAGATTCAAATTTTGATACCGATTTATTTACGCCAATTATTAAACAGATTGAAGATATTTCGGGCGTTTTATATAATGGAGAGATGGCTTTTAAGGTTATTGCAGATCATATTCGAACTTTAACATTTGCCTTATCAGATAAGGCAATGTTTGAAAATGTAGGTCGTGGATATGTACTAAGAAGATTATTAAGAAGAAGTGTCCGCTTCGGCAAAAAACTAGGAATTCATGAAAACTTTATGTATAAATTGGTTTCATCTGTATGTGAAGTTATGAAGGAAGCTTATCCTGAACTTTTAGAAAATAAAGCCGATATACAGGCATTAATTTTG
>CANQVY010000072.1 GCA_947627405.1 uncultured Bacilli bacterium
CTGTAACAGAACCACCATTTCCTAAATGACAACTAATAATTTTTAAGTCTTCTCTTCCCAATTCTTCACTTATTCTTTTTGTGATATATCTATGACTTGTACCGTGAAAACCATATTTTCTTATTCCATATTTTTCATAATATTCATAAGGAACAGCATATAGATAACTTACTTCATCCATTGTTTGGTGAAATGCAGTATCAAATACAGCTACCATTGGTACTTTGGGTAAAACTTCCCTAAAAGATTTTATTCCAAGTATATGCGCTGGATTATGAAGAGGCGCAAAATCTTTAATATTTTCTATATATTCAATTACTTTATCATCAATTAAAACTGATTCTTTGTATTTTGTTCCTCCGTGAACAATTCTATGTCCTATTCCATCGATTTCTTCTAAAGATTGAATAATTTCTAAAGAAATTAATTTTTCTAATAAGATATTCACGGCATCTGTATGACTTTCCATTTCAATTTCTTCTTTTATTTTATTTCCATCATATTTAATGGTATAAAAGCCACCTTCAATACCTATTCTTTCGAATAAGCCGGATGCTAAAACTTCATTTTTTTGCATATCAAATAAACTAAATTTTACTGAACTACTGCCACAATTAATTGACATTATTTTCATATTATTACCTCTTTCCTTTTTATATTATACTATATTAATACTGTTTTGCATATAAAAAATGAAAAGAAATCATAGTAAAAATGGATAGGAATGCCTATCCATTAAGTTACAATTATTTATTTACTTATTTGTTATTATAACTTCCACTTATTTGGTTTAATCCGTTTTGAACTAAACGTCTTGTAATTTCACCACCAACTGATCCGTTAGCACGTGAAGTTGCATCTGGTCCTAAATTAACACCAAATTCGTTAGCTATTTCATATTTCATTTTATCGATAGCTTGTTTAGCACCAGGAACTCTCATTTTCATTGAATTAGAATTATTGTTGTTCATTTATTTCACCTCCTATACACTTATAGAATGTGAAATTTTTTACAAAACATACATTTTCTTACTTGGTAATTTCTGGTTATAATAAATCCTTAAACTTTTCTTCCTTTTTTTCTTCAATTTCAATGGTTAATTCTTTATTTATCGCTTCATCAATCATTGAAATAAAATCAAATTTTTTTTCATATTCCAAACATTTTTCTAAAGTTGGATTAATGACTGGATGTTTAGGAACAAATATCGTACAACAATCTTCATATGGTAAAATGCTGATATCATAGGAATCGATTTTTTTAGCTATATCGATAATTTCCAACTTATCTAAACATGCTACTGGTCTAATCACAGGCATATTTGTTACCTGATTAATAACCGACATACTTGATAAAGTTTGTGACGCTACTTGGCCAATAGATTCGCCATTTATTATGATCAATGCTTGATTTTTTTTTGCTAATTTTTCCATTATACGATACATCATTCTACGCATAATAGTAATACAGTAAGTTGGATCGATCTTTTTATAGATTGTTTCTTGAATATTGGTAAATGGTATAATATGTAGTTTTATCTTATTTGTATATTGAGAAAGTTTTCTCGATAATTCTATTACTTTATTTCTAGCCTCAATGCTTGTATGTGGAATTGCTTCAAAATAAACCGCTTCAAGAACCACTCCTCTTTTTAAAGTTAAATAACCCGCTACTGGTGAATCGATTCCTCCACTTAACATTAGCATTCCTTTGGCTTGTGTTCCAACTGGATATCCTCCTAAACCATAATATGTTTTTGTATAAATATAACTCTTATAGGGTCTTATCTCAATATTTAATAGGATATCTGGGTTATGAACATCCACTTTTATCTCTTTAATATTTTTTAAAATAGCACTCCCAATATGCTGACTTACTTCCATACTTTTCATAGGAAATTGTTTATCACTTCGTTTTGTTTCTACTTTAAAGGTGTTTTGTTTATATTCTTGCATTATTTCTATACTTTTCCTAGTAATTTCGTCTATATTGCTATTCATAATATAGGCAATATGATAAGTATGAATTCCAAAAATGTGATTTATCTTTTCCTTGATTTTTTCTAAATCTTCATCGTGAAATTCAATAAACATTCTAGAAATTTCCTTTATGATTTTAACATCAAAATCTTTTAATTTATCTTTTATATTGTTATACAATGTATTTACAAAAAAATTTCTATTTCCTTTTTTTGTTGTCATTTCTCCATATTTTATCAATAGAACTCTCTCCATTATTATCCCCACCATTTCTAATAAAATTCATTGTTTAATATATAATATTTATTTTTTTAAATTTTTTAAAAATTTTTTATCCTGCTTTCTTACTCGAAAAGAATCACAGCATTTACTAATAAATTTATTGTAGGTAAATGCATTTATTTTTAACTGATCTAAATGTTTTATAGTTTGTTGCTTATATCGTATAAACATTTCGCAAAGCAACCAGGCAATGGCCATATTAACGTAATAAGTATCCACCTGAATTGAATTGATTATTTTAAATATAGAATTTATATAACATCTATCTTTATAATGATCTAATAAGCATACCAAAGCAAAACGAACGACATACTCTTCCTTACTTTTAGCATATTTTGTGATTATAGGAAAATATTTTTCTCTATGCTTTCTAATTATTTTCATATTAGCCGTTACTATATCACAGATAGACCATGTATTTATTTTTTTTACAAATGCATCTAAATATAAATCAAAATCTTTTTCCTCTTTGATGTAACCAATTACTAATCCTTCTATCAGTGTTTCTTCATAATAATCATTTTTATTTATGGATAGAAAGCTTTTATAATTCCCTTGAACAATTTTTTGAGCTATTTTCTTTAATATTGGTGTTTTTATTCCTAATATATTTTCTGCATTGTGTATAATTTTTTTAGAAAACTGTGCATATTGATTGTCCTTTAGCGTATCTAAATATGCAACAAAGTTTGTATATTCTTTCTTTGTCCATTTTCTTTTGGCAAATTCCATATTACCACCTTTTCCATTATAACATAAAAAGCTAATTAGATAATTCTAACATAGCTTTCCTTGTTCTGTAATATACCTTACCATAGATTCTGATTTCTTGTTTGTGGATATCATAAATACTTTTATAATTTGTTTTTTCCTTGTCATTAAATTGCTTTATAAACAATTCTTCATTTACAGGAATTTCTAATACGTCTTTTCCATTTTTTTCATAATTATATAATGTTTCTTTATCTACCACATCGTTTGTTGTAGGATAATCATTCATCCAATCAGATACAGAATATACAACCGTTTTCTCTTTATCTAAATCCGTTTTGTATATTAGATAATTATCGCATTGTAATGTTACTACAGATTTATTATTCTCAAATGTTACATATGAATTATTAACATCACATCGATTACTCTTAGAAAATGGGCTTTTCATATCTAATAGAACTTCCTTGTCAATTAGTTCCCATAAAAAGATTGTATCTTGTTCAATATGTGTAATCATTGCATAAGCTTCTGCATTATTTTTGAAGGTTTGAGCTTTATAACGCATCGTTTTTATTTTTTCTACATTGGCACAAGAAAAGGCTATAGATAAAATAATGCATGAAAACAAACCACATAAACTCGCTACTGTGAAAAACTCCAATCCTGAAAACCCTTGATTATTTTTCTTCATATAGATCATAGACCTTTCTTTCTATTGAAGGTTCAATAAAATTGATTGTATTAATTGAAGTTTCGAGTGCCTGTTTGTATTTCCCTTTATAAAACATAATTTGAGCAGTATTTAATCCTCGATCTATTTCCTCATAATCATGCCTATAACGGTTTCCATAAACAATTGCAATTTCAGCTAAACGGGCATTTTTAATCATTTCATTGGTTGTATTGTATAATTTTAAAACTAAGTCTCTAGCTGTGTCTACCCTGACATTTAATGTTTTGATTGTTATTGGCTTTTTTTCTAATTCTTTAATAATTTCCCCTATTGCTTCATTGGCTTCAGCTAATTCAATAAAGTAATTATTACTGATAATAGGTAATTTGTAACTTCTTATTACTTTCTTACATTCTTTTAATAAATCTTGTATTTCTTCCAATTGCTCACGTGCTCTTACTTCATCATCATACATACTTCCTAATGTTTTTAATGATAAATCCAGATCTTCTTCCAGATTTTTCAACTCCAATGCCAGTAAAGAGACTTCTTTATCGACTTTGGAATAAGCTGCTTTCTGTTTTTTTACAGCGTCAAGTATTTTTTTATATTTTACATTAATTTCCAATAATCTTTTATTTACTTCATCTAAATGTTTGATATCTTCATCCTTTAAATCATACATTTTTTTAATATCATCCATTTGATTATATATATCTTTTACTACATCGTTTACCCTTTTTAATTTATTTTTAAATATTTTTGTTGTGTTTTCGTATTCTTTTCTAGCTACTTTTTCTTTTGTGAATTCATTAAATAAGGAATCTAGATAATCTAAAATTGTTTTCAGTTCAAACATGCAATCTTCCAAATTTAATACTTTGACTCGATCTAATATTTTGCTAACTCTCTTTTTTGTTTGCTCTACATTATAAGAAATTTTTAAATAGTCTAAACAGTAACCTTGTTTTACCAAGTCTTCATTAATCCTAACAATTTCTTCAATTCTTTGTGGGATTAAATGATTAATCATAAGCATAATATTTGGAGTTTCTTTTATTACTATGGAAATATGATCCACCATTGTATCTAAAGCTTTAACAAGATGCACGACTTCACTATATTCATGATCCTCCATAGATTTATCAAAAGCTAAAAATCTTTTTTCAATATTTTCAAATTGCAATTCTATAGGTTCCGCACTATCCTCATAATCTTTTTTATTTTCATTAAAATCTTGCTCTAAAGATCGATATTTTTTCTTTAACTTGGTTACTATTCCCCTATATTTTTCTTCACTAACCGTAATATCTTTTATCTCCTTTAAAATATTGTCTGCTTTTGCTTTAGACGTATAAATTTGTAATTCTGCTTTAGCTATTTTAATTTTTGCTTCTTTTTTATCAAAAGAGGAAGCAACATCTAAATCAACAATCATGTCTGTAATTTTGGTTATATCATCTTTTTTAATATCTTCAAATCTTTCTTCCCAATTTTTATATTTTTCTTCCATTTTTTCCGTTTTTATAATTTCTTCTACTTTTTGAAGTTCAGACATTATCGGAGTACTTGCTATTAAATTTTTTTCTTTTTCTAATTCTTCAATTTTATTCTCAAATTTTTTTTTCTTTGCTTTATTCATTAAAGATAAAACTATGATGATAACAATTATTGCAATAATGGCAAAAGTAATTATACCTAAGGAAACACTTGTAGTCATAATTTCACCTCTTTATTTTAAGTCTACTTTTATTTTACCATATTTTATTTTATTTTTATAGTATTTTCATTATTTTATAAAATTTATCATGTTTCCTGTGTTTTTTCATTGACAAATCGCATAGTTTTATATATAATTATTAATGCAAATCAACTGATGCAGCATTATTAGAGTTTTATAATGTGTCTATCATTTATAGTAACAGAATCGCTGATATGTGAAGATATGACTCCCTATAAAACGGCTAATAACCTTCAATTGATTGTAAAATAATTGAAAGGAGAGAGAATATGTCAAGATATACAGGACCTAGTTTCAAAAAATCTAGAAGAGTTGGCTTTTCTACATTAGAAAATGGAAAAGATTTAGCTAGAAGGCCTTATAGACCTGGACAACACGGAAATGATCGAAGAGGCAAAGTTTCTAACTATGGAGAGCAATTAAATGAAAAGCAAAAAGTTAAATTTATGTATGGATTAAATGAAAAACAATTTAGATTAACTTTTGAAAAAGCTGGTAAAATGAGTGGTATTCATGGTGATAACTTCTTGAAACTACTAGAATCTAGATTAGATAACTTAGTCTATAGAATTGGTTTTGCAAATACTAGACGTGGTGCTAGACAATTAGTTAACCATGGTCATATTACTGTTGATGGTAAAAAAGTGGATATTCCATCATTCAGAGTTAAACCAGGGCAAGTCATTGCATTAAAAGAAAAAGACAAAGATCTAAAATGTGTTAATGAAGCATTAGAAAAAGTCATCAAAAGAGTAGAATATATCAATTATGATGAAAATAAAAAATGTGCAACTTATGTCAGAATGCCTGAAAGAAATGAGCTTAACGCCGATATTAACGAAGCGTTAATTGTTGAATTCTATAGTAGATAATAAAGAAAAGAGATTTGTAATTGAAGTGATATGATAAAAGTAGACAGATTCAAAAAAAGAATCAGTCTACTTTTTTTGATACAATAAAATAGAAA
>CANQVY010000073.1 GCA_947627405.1 uncultured Bacilli bacterium
CTCCTTATACTTTTGATGTAGTAAACGATGGAACCATTGATGCGATGTATGATTTATATATCGAAGTAGACGAAGAGGTTAATACTTTATCTAGCGAATGGGTTCGATATTATCTTACCGTTGTAGAAGATGATGAAGAAAAAGTCATAACTTCAACAGGAAGAATATTGGCGAATGAAGATAAAATTGAAAAGCAGGGGAAGACATTATATAAAATTGATACAAAATATTTAGATAAGAGTAAGATAAATTCTTATAAATTGTATACTTGGATTGATATTGATGCGACGAAGGAACAAGCAAGCAATAAGCATTTTGAAGCAAAAATAAGAATAGAAGGCACACAAATTTATGATAAGAATCGTTTAGTAAAAAAGATTGATGTATCTGAAGAAAATGATGGTTCAATTTATGCTTATCTTTATGCAAATGGGAGAATTGTTGTTCGTGGCAAGGGAAGAATTAAGCAAAATTTAGATAATGTTTTACTTTATACCGAGGAAGCAGAAATCCATGCTTATAAATTGGCCTTACAAGAAATGCAATATGATGTATCCAATTTAAATTCAATGGAAGAAATTGAGAACTTTGTTTCTCAATTGGAAGAAAGTGATTCTGAAATTTGGAATAAAATTGATTTAATGATTGAAATCATGATCTATGGAGATTGCTTAGAAGAATGGGGATATGAAGTTTCAAGTATTACAGATGAAGAATCTTTAAAACGTTTTCTTATTGATCATGGATTTATGAACGAAGATGAATCTTTTACTGAATCTGGTGATAAACTTGAAACTAAAATTGATGAAAAATATAATGATTTTTTTGCAGGAGGGTATAGTGTAAGTAGAATTGATCTGGAAGATGGGATAACCAATATTCCAAAAGGTTTGTTTGCAAATGACCCTTCATTAACAAAGATAAAAATACCAGCTAGTGTAGTCAGTATTGATGAGAAAGCTTTTGAAAATTGTAAAAATTTAAAAACAGTAATTATGCCATCTTCTGTATTACGTATTAGTAGCAATGCTTTCTTAAATTGCGAAAATTTAGAAACTTTGGTTTTATCAACGCATTTAACAGAAATAGGTGATTCTGCTTTTAAAGGATGTATAAATCTAGCGACTTTGATTACACCGTCTACTCTAGTTACTATAGGGGATAATGCTTTTTCTGGTTGTAAAGCTTTAAATGAGGTAAAACTTTCTTCTTCTATTGAGAATATAGGACAAAATTCATTTTATAATTGTACAAATGTAAAAAAATTGACTTTGGATGGAACAAGAGAGTATAATTCTGCAGGAATCTATGGTATTGAAGAATTAACGATTACTGGAAGTGGAGCAATGCATAATTATCAATATGATAAAATGCCTATATGGTATGGGAGTTTTAATACAATTAAAAAAATTAAATTGAGTAATACATTAACAACGATTGGGGATTTTGCGTTTAGTGGATGTAAAGCTTTGACTTCAGTTAACATTCCAAATTCTATAAAAACAATTGGACAACAGGCTTTTTCCTCTTCTGGTTTATTATCCGTTATCCTTCCCCCTTCTGTTACTAATATAGGAATTGCTTCTTTTGATTTGTGTTCGGATTTAGCTTTTGTATTTATGGCAGATTCTGTAACCGATGTAGAAAAAATGGCCTTTGCATTTTGTTCTAATTTGCAATTCATTCATCTTTCAAATCGTATTACAGAAATAAAGTTATCAACATTCAATGGTTGTGAAAATTTATCTCATATTGAATTATCCGATCATTTAGTAAATATAGATGGAGATTCTTTTAGCAATTGTAAAAGTTTATCTTTTATAGAAATACCAAATTCAGTAACAAGTATAGGAAATTCTGCTTTTTATGGATGCAGTGATTTAGAAACTATTCTTTTATCTCAGAAATTAAAAACAATTGATAAATATGCTTTTTCGGGTTGTAAAAGTATAAAAGAATTAGAAATTCCTACTTCAGTAGAATCTATTGGGGAAGATGCATTTTCTGGATGTAGTGGAATTATAAAATTGACTATGGATGCTACTAAGAATTATGGGAATATTTATGGATTCACAAATGTGAAAGAGTTAATTTTAGTTGGAACAGGGGAAATGCAAAATTATGCTTCCCATGTTCCATGGTCTAATTCTAAAAATACAATTCAAAAAGTGACTATAACAAAAGGAATTACTTCAATTGGTTGGAATGCATTTGGTGATTGCAATAATTTAATTTCTGTTTCTATGACCAACAATGTAACTCAAATTGGGGCTTTAGCTTTTGAAAACTGTAGTAGTTTAAAAGAAATAACGCTTTCTAATGTACTTACAAATATAGGATCTTCTGCTTTTTCTGGATGTAGTCAACTTTCAAAAATCAATTTGCCAAAAACTTTAACAACTATAGGTAGCTATGCTTTTAAAGATTGTACGAGTTTAAGTGAAATTGAAATTCCAAGTTCAATAGTCAATGTAGATAATTACATTTTTGATGGATGGACTTCTACACAAAAAATTTATATTGACAATACAGAGGAATATGTAAAGTCAAATTGGAAATTAGGATGGGATGTTGGTTGTCATGCAGATATTCTTTATAAGGGATAGCCATCATAAAGAAAAAAACGGAGAATTAATTTTTAAAGTTCTCTGTTTTTTTGAACTATTTTTTTATTCTATGCATAAATTAGATTGAGGAGGAATAATTATGTCTAGTTTTAAAGAAATAGTAACAAAAGCGGTTTTAGGAAAAGGTCGAAAAGTTTTTACTACCAATCATACGTTAACGACACCAAATAAGCCAACAACCATTTTAGGGTGCTGGGTTATTAATCATAATTTCAGTGGGGTTAAAAATAATGATAAAATCAATATAGAAGGTAGCTATGATGTAAATATTTGGTATTCTTATGATAATGATAGTAAAACAGAAGTGGTAAAACAAACCAATAATTATTTAGAAGTTGTTCATGTTCGAAAAAAGGAAACAGGAGAAGTTACGAATGAAGATGTAATCATACGATCACTTTCACAACCTAGTTGTACAAAGGTAGATATTGTCGATGGAGTTATTCATTATAAAATTGAAAAAGAATTGGGTATTGAATTGATTGGAGATACAAAGGTAAGAATCAGCATTGATGAAGATGAAGATGATTGGGAAGATATTATTGATGAAGATGAGTTGGATAATGCAAATGAACAAATTGAAAAAGAAGTCAATGAAGAAGTAATTGAGGAAAAAGAGAATATTGAAAATGAAAATACTTTATAGGACACATAAATTAAAAAAAGTGTCTTTTTTTCTATGTCTATTTATTATAAAATGGTGTTAACAAAAAAATGTTGACATATAATTAATTGTCCTGTATAATTAATAAAGAAAAGAAATGGAGGTATTATCATGGCAGTAAAATTAAGATTAACAAGGATGGGTGCTAAAAAGAGACCTATGTATCGTATTGTAGCGAGTGATTCTAGAGTTAAAAGAGATGGTAAATATTTAGAATTAATAGGAACCTATAATCCATTAACAAATCCTGCTGAAGTTAAGATCAATGAAGAATTGGCTTTAAAATGGTTGAATACAGGTGCAATTCCTTCAGATACTGTAAGAAATTTATTTTCTAAGGCTGGTATTATGAAAAAGTATGCAGAAACTAAAACAAAAAAAGGTGAGTAATTATGGATTTAGTCGAATTAACAAAGGAAATCGTACTAGCTTTAGTTAGTAATAAGGATTCTGTTTCGGTAAAAGAATTTGAAACAGATGAGGAAAATACGATTTTAATTCAAGTAATGATTGATGAAGATGATATGGGAAGAGTGATTGGAAAAGGTGGAAAAATTGCAAATTCCATTCGTACTTTAGTACAAGCTAGTAGTTATTTGAACGATAATAAAAAAGTAAAAATTAATATAGAAAACTTTTAAGAAGAGCGATCTTCTTTTTTTTATCTAATTCTATTGGAAAATATACAGTGGTTTTGTAAATTTGTCGTATCTTATTGTTTTCTGTAAAATATTTTGATATAATTTTTTTATAGTTGGAGTGATGATATGAAAGCAAATGATGACGTGGAATTTCTTGAAGAGAATTCTTCGGATGAAAATGACAAGAATAAAAAAGAAACCAAAGCGGACAAAAAGAGAATAACTCGTAGTGAAAAATATGAGAATTTATTAGAAAAAAAGGAAAATAAAGAAGTAGAAGATGAGGGTATGAGAAAAAGAAGTAAAAAGAAATTAAAATTCAAAAAGGGTTTAGGACAAACTATCTTTTGTTTAATAAGTTTTCTATTTATGGTAGGATGTTTTGTTTTCTATGGAAGTCGAATGATTCATTATTATAAGATATATAATCCGAAGGGATCTAAACAAGAGCCACTAGCAACTTCGATTATGAAGAAGGCTTCGGTTGTATATGAAGGGGCAGGAATTTATAAAGAGTCAGGAAACTATTTGTATAAGGGAAAAGATGTCAATAACTATTTAAAATTTTCTAATTTAATTTGGCGTATTGTAAAAATAGCCAATGATAATACTGTCGAAATTGTTTTGGATGATCCTTTGAATATTATGGCTTTTGATTTTGGCACATCTAATTTTGATGATTCAGATATTTCTGATTATTTAAATAGTGATTTTGTAAAATATTTAAATACAGATCAATTGGATAAAGTAGTCGTTTGCAATGATGAAATTAGTGATTTAACCAAGTTGACATGTGATGCGTCTACCGTAAATCATTATGTAAAATTACCCGATGTTAGTGATTTTTTAAATAGTATTGCAGAGGATTCTTATATGACCGATGAAAATGAAACTTTATGGCTATATAATAAAAAAAGTAAAAAGGAAGCCTGGTATGCTTCTGGATATAATTTATCTAGTTCTAAAATGGATGTTTTTAATGGAATAAAACCTGTTGTCGTATTAAAAAGTACAAATACTTTATTGGGAGGAACGGGAACGAAAGAAGATCCATATAGAGTTGAGAAAGAAGAACAAAAAATGAAACTCGGTTCTTATGTAACCATTGGGGAAGATCATTGGGTGGTATACAAAGAAGAAAAAGACATGCTTCGTTTAACGCTTGCTCAACTGGATACTTCTGTGAAAACAAGACCTTTTTCTACAAATAAGAATATATATGATGTTAAGGATACGGGATCAATTGCTAGTTATTTAAATACCTATTATTATGAAGACATGGATTATAAAAATCTTTTGTTAGAAGCAAATTGGTATACGGGAAATTATCAAACAAGTTATAAAAATATTTATCAAGAAGAGGCTAAGGCATACGTTGGAATGCTTAATGTTGCGGATTTCAAGATGGGTGTCTTTAGTGATTATTATTATTTAACGACTCCTACTGAGGATAATTTGGTTTATATATATGGAAATTCTTTGCTTGAATCCAATGTAAATTCTTATGAATATTATCGACCTGCTATAGCAATTAAAAATAGTGTTCAAATAAAGAGTGGTCGTGGAAGCGAAAAAGATCCATTTATTTTGGAGGTAAAGTAATATGGCAAGAAGAAAAAGAAAAGAAAAGAAAAAAAGAAAAATCAGAAAAACAACCATCTTGTTTATAATTTTGGATTTTTTAATGGCAATTTGTTTTTTCCTTTTCTATGGACCTTTCTCTTATTTTAGAAATTTAATTATTTGTACAGCTACTGTGACAAAGACACATGGTTGGATCGCTTATACATTTTTTAGTGAAGAAACTATTAATAAAGTAAAAGCGGCAAATTCATATGTTTATTTAACTGATGAAGTGAATTTAGATGATATCGTTTTTGATACTTCCGAAAAAGATCATTATAATAATAAATACGATGAAATGGTATTAAAAAGAGAAAAAGGAAATAATGATTACAAGTTGTTTGATGTGGAAGTTGGAGGATATGAAGCCCATATGGTTGCCATTTATAATCCGGCAAAAATTAAATTAATTACATCGAGATCTTTTAATACTGGTAATGGTGCTGAAACTGTCCTTTCTATGTGTGATCGATTTGGTGGATTGGTATGCATTAACGGAGGTAGATTTCAAGATACAACTGGTTGGGGAAGTGATATTCCAAAAGGATACTTAATTAAAGATAGTAAAATTATTTGGTCGGATAACAACGAAAAAGCAAATTTAATTGGATTTAATAAGGAAAACAAGTTGGTCTTGGCTACAATTACTGGGCAACAAGCATTAAATATGGGAATTCGAGATGCCCTAGAATTTGGACCTTTCTTAATTGTAAATGGCAAAAAAATTTCAACACAATCGGGTGCGGGAGGATATGATCGCGCGGCGCGTGTTGCTATT
>CANQVY010000074.1 GCA_947627405.1 uncultured Bacilli bacterium
GGTAAATGATATAACTAAATAGGAAAGGAGTTGGGATAAAATTCAATCAATTATGTCATTAAAAGGAAGGAAAAAGAATATGAAAAAAATTAAATATTTTATTGCTGTATTTGCTTTGTTTTTTTGTTTTTCAATTGATACAAATGCAGCGAGTCGACCATTAAAGGATGGTACATATACAATTTATAGTGCATTAAGTAATGAATACGTTGTAGATTTAAGTGGTGGAACAGTTAAAAATAAACAGAATATCCGATTATACAAAACGAATGATACACCAGCGCAACAATGGAAAGTTCGATATGTAGGGAACGGTTATTATAAGATCGTTTCTACTAAGGCTGTTAATTATGGATTAGATGTGACTGGCGCAAAAAAGAAAAACGGAACCAATGTGCAGTTATATCAATATAAGGGAGTTCCCGCACAACAATGGATGTTAAAAGATGCAGGAGGAGGATATTATTATATTGTTGCGAAATGTAATGGATTGTATTTAGATGTAAAAGGTGGTAAGGTAGCTAATAGAACAAACATCCAAATGTATAAGGGAAATAAAACAAAAGCTCAAAAATTTGCTTTTGCTCCGGTAGAAACAGGGACAAAGACAATAGAAGATGGAGAGTATATTATTTCTTCGGCCTTAAATAGTAATATAGTTGTTGATCTATATAATGGAAAAACAATCAACAAACAAAATATTCAAATGCATAAATATAATGCAACACCAGCTGAACATTGGAAAGTTACATATTTGAATAATGGTACATATAAAATTGCAAGCATGAAAGATTCAAATTATGTATTAGATGTTACTGGAGGGGGAAAAGTAAAAAATACAAATATTCAGTTATATAAGAGTAATGGAACAAAAAATCAACAATTTATTATAAGAAGTGTTGGGAAAGGTTATTATAATATCATTTCTAAAACAAATGGTTTGGTTTTAGACGTAAAAGGTGGAAAAACTACCAATGGTACGAATTTACAAAATTATATAAATAATGGCACTAATGCTCAAAAGTTTAAGTTTGAAAAAGTGACTAAACTTAAAACTCCTGAAGTAAGTTATGAATGGCAAGGAGGAAATGTAAATCAGTCTGCTTACAAACTTAGTATGAAAACGGATGATAATGTTGATGGTTATGAAATTAATTCTTATGATACAAATAATAAATATGGCATCAAAACAATTACTAATTCTACCTATGATGTAAATATTGAAAATGGTGTAAGCTATCATGCAGAAGTTAGATCTTATAAAATTGTAAAAGGGGTTAAAATTTATAGTAATTATTCAAAAAGAATCGATATAGATAATTTTTATGGAATTGCTGTAGAGTCTAAAGTTGAATCTATTTATGCATATGTAGAAAAGGATAATAAGTTTACGTTTACATTTGATGGTGGATTTACATCTTTTATAGGGGAAAATACAGATTATTATATCGATGTATATTCTTATAATGATGAAGAAAATGATTATGTTTTCGAAAAGACAATAGAAAATAAATTACAATATGATTTTGAAATTGCTAATTCAGACCTTGAAAGTGATAATTATCCTAAATATAAATTTGCTATAAGAATGTATAATCATGATACGAATGAGACAAAATATACTGAATTATCAGAAGCTGTAGATATTAAAAACAACTTAAATCTTAGTATACCAACGTTAAAAACAGAGTTTGTTGGAGCAAGTTTAGAAAATGGTACAAGTTATAAACTTTCTGTAGAAAATGAGCAAGAGGATATGGATGGATCAGTAGTTTATGTTTCCGATTACCCAGATGAGGGTTATGTTTTATTGGAAAGTTTAGAGAATGTTATAATTCCAGAAGGAACTTCAAAATATTTTAAAGCATATAATTATGTTGAAAAAGATGGAGTGGTTTATTACAGTTATTCTTATATGTGTGTTTTACCAGAACAGGAATCTTCCCCAGTGGAGGAGTTAACTCCATCTGTAGATGTGATTCCTTATGAAGAAAATACTTATAAATTTTTATTAAAAGATAGTGAAATTGAATCTATAGAAGAAAATGGATACACGTTTTCTAAAATGAAAATTTACAAAGAAAGCGAAGAAGAATCTCCTATCTATTTTGCGGAAACAGATAAAAGGGAATACAGTATAAATGAAGAAATAGTAGATCAAACTTATTATGTATCTATTCTTTTTACAAAAGAAGGTCATGAAGAGGAATCTTGTTTATCAAATATGATTCAACTTATATTGATTCCTTCTACTCCAACACCAAGGGTTACTCAAAATAAAGTGGATACATCGACTACAACTTATACAATTTATCGTGGGGATGCAGGATTATTTAATTTGTATGAAGTTGATAAAACTGGAACAACTGAAAAGCAATTAGTTGCAGCAAATCAAGAAGATTTATATACCTTGACTTTAGAAAATAATACAACGAAGTATTATGGAATTCGTTCTATTAATAGTTTCTATGGAATAAATTATTATTCTATGATGTCTGATGCAATTGAATTACCTAATCCAGATGGTGAATATGATAATCAAAAATATGTAGAGGAAGAATTATTTATGTCTAAAATTTATGATGAAGTTACTGAAGAAGGAGAAGATGTCTTTACACATCATTTAGTAATTCCAAAGGTATTAGATGGGTATACAGTGAAAATTTATACAGCAACTAAACAAGGAGAAGATTATAATTATAGTGAAGACTCCTTAATTCAAACTGTAAATTCAAATGAATCATATACTTATGAATATTCACTAAATTCTGGAGAAAAGAAAATTTTTGCTATTGTTCTTTGTGAGTCAAGTAGTCAAAGGACGTCAAATAGTTATTTTGAAGTAGAATAAAAGAAATTAAATTATTTTATTTAAATTTTGTTGCTTTCTAAATAATTAGAATTTAAAAAAATTTATATCTTTTACTTGCTTTTGTTAATAATTTGTAATAATATATAAGACGAAAGGAGATTGTTATATATAAGTTTATATATGACAATCTTTTCTTTTTGAAGGAAGGAATATATGGGACAATATTTTACGAATCAAAAGTTAAACAGTAATATAGTTAAGCATAAAGTGATTATTGGTACTGTACCTTTAAGTTTTAATACAGATAATGGTGTGTTTTCTAAAACGAAAATTGATTTTGGTACAAGATTTTTATTAGAAACCCTTACCTCTTTAAATTTAAAAGGACATATTTTAGATGTAGGTTGTGGGTATGGGGTAATTGGGATTTATGTATCCAAAGTATTTCCAACGACTGTTGATATGATTGATGTCAATAAAAGTGCTCTTCATTTAGCTAAGCTTAATGCAAAAGAAAATCATGTAAAATGTAATATTTTTGAAAGCAATGCATATGAAAATGTTAGCGAAAAGTATGATTACATTATTACAAATCCTCCTATTCGAGCAGGAAAAAAAGTAATATATGAAATATTGATGAATGCATCAAATTATTTATTAGATCATGGAGTCTTATATTTGGTAATAAGAAAGAATCATGGTGCAAAATCGATTATTTATGACTTAGAAAAATTATATGATGTTACTATACTTGACAAGCATAATGGTTTTTTTATAATTGAAGCAAAAAAACGTTGACTTATTGTAAAAGTTATGTATATAATATAGATTGGCAATGTATTATATTGACTAATATGTTCTTTGATTAAAATTTATGTATAGGGGTGAAATTTGTGGCATACAAAATTATAAAATGTGGTGACCATCGTAAGAGAAGAAGTTTCTCTAGAATTAAAAACACTTATGAATTGAAAGATTTATTGGAAATTCAAAAGAAAAGTTATCAATGGTTTATTGATACAGGAATTAAGGAAGTATTTGAAGATTTATTCCCCGTAGAAAACTTTTCAGGAACTTTGTCATTGGAATTTGGAGATTATCGTTTCGATGAACCAAGATATTCAATTAAACAATGCAAAGATCGTGAAACTACTTTTGCTGCGCCTTTAAAAGTTGATGTTAGATTGTTTAATCACGAAACTGGTGAAGTAAAGGAACAAGAAATTTTCTTAGGCGATATGCCAATCATGACGGATTCCGGAACTTTTGTTGTTAATGGAGCAGAACGTGTTATCGTTTCTCAATTGGTTAGAAGTCCTAGTGTTTATTTTAATCGTGAAATTGATAAAAATGGACGAGAATTAATTACTTCGCAAATTATTCCAACTCGTGGAACATGGCTAGAATTTGAAGTGGATGCAAGAGATGTATTATATGTAAGAATCGATCGAACTAGAAAAGTTACTTTAACAACTTTATTAAGAGCTTTTGGTCTTTCTAGTGATGAAGAGATTATTAAAGTATTTGGTGATGATGATTACATTAAGAATACGATTGCAAAAGATTCAACAAAGAATACAGATGAGGCTTTAATTGAAATTTATGAAAAATTAAGACCTGGGGAACCTGCAACATTAGATTCTTCTAAAAATCAAATTATTACCCGTTTCTTTGATGAATTTAGATATGATTTAGCTAAAGTAGGTCGTTATAAATTTAATCGTAAATTAAATGTTCTAGATCGTTTATTAAATCAAACAATCGCTGAAGATATTAAGGTAGATGGTGAAGTTGTTGTATCTAAGGGTACTGTAATTACTAAGGATATATTAGAAACTTTAAGACCTATATTTAAGAATGGTTATGGAGTAAAAGAGTTATTATATAATGAAGAATTAGATCATTATGGAAAAGTTCAAATTATTCAAGTATATGAACCTGGAAACAAAAAAATTAAATTAAATGTTATTGGGAATGATCAAACGATTGATGTTAAGCGTTTAACGATTTCAGACGTTTATGCTGCTGTTTCTTATTATTTAAATTTACTTCATGGTATTGGAAATTTTGATGAAATTGATCATTTAGGGAATAGACGTATTCGACAAGTTGGAGAGTTGTTACAAAACCAATTTAGAATTGGTGTTTCTCGTATGGAAAGAGTTATTCGTGAAAGAATGACTACTCAGGAAATGGATGAGGTAACTCCTAAAACTTTGATTAATATTCGTCCAGTAACAGCTGCTATGAAAGAATTTTTTGGAAGTAGTCAATTGTCACAATTTATGGATCAGATGAATCCGATTGCAGAACTTACAAATAAGAGACGTTTGTCTGCATTAGGACCTGGAGGTTTGTCTAGGGATAGAGCGGGTATGGAAGTGCGTGATGTTAATCCATCTCATTATGGTAGAATCTGTCCAATTGAATCCCCTGAAGGACAAAACATCGGGTTAATTACTTCACTTGCAAGTTATGCAAAAGTAGATGAATATGGATTTATTATGTCTCCATATAGAAAAGTAAATCATTGTGTTGTTACAGATCAAGTTGATTATTTAACTGCGGATGAGGAAAACGATTATATTATTTCTCAAGCTACAGTAACAATCGATGATGATAATAAGATTATTGATGGTCAAGTGGCTGCTCGTTTTAGAGGAGAAAATTTGCTTGTTAAACCTGAACAAGTGGATTATATAGATGTTTCTCCACAACAAGTGGTATCCGTTACAACCAGTTGTATTCCATTTTTGGAACATGATGATGCAACTCGTGCTTTGATGGGTGCAAATATGCAGCGTCAAGCTGTTCCTTTGTTGCAGGCTGAAGCACCTTTTGTTGGAACAGGTGTTGAATATGTTGCAGCACGTGATAGTGGGGAAACTTTACTTGCTAAAGCGGACGGTATTGTAGAATATGTTGATGCTAGAAAAATTGTAATTAAAACAAAAAATGGTGAAGATACATATCATTTAGCAAATTTTGAAGAATCCAATGCGGCTACTTGTTTCCACCATAGACCAATAGTAGAGGTTGGCGATAAAGTCAAAGCAGGGCATGTTATTGCAGATGGACCATCTACAGATAAAGGGGAACTTGCTTTAGGAAAAAATGTTACTGTGGCATTTATGACCTTTGATGGATATAATTATGAAGATGCTGTAATATTAAATGAAAAATTAGTTAAAGATGATGTTTATACATGTATTCATTTAGAAGATTTCCAAATGCAATGTAGAGAAACAAAATTAGGACCTGAGGAAATTACTAGAGATATACCTAATGTTAGTGATGATGCTAGAAGAAATCTTGATGAAAATGGTGTCGTTATTATTGGTACAGAAGTTAAAGAAGGAGATATTCTTGTTGGTAAAGTTACACCAAAAGGAATGGCTGAACTTACTTCAGAAGAAAAACTACTACATGCTATCTTTGGAGAAAAAACAAGGGAAG
>CANQVY010000075.1 GCA_947627405.1 uncultured Bacilli bacterium
GCGAAAACTTTGTTTTCTACGCACTACCATGAATTAACAACTCTTGCCAATGATTTGCCTCATTTAAGAAATGTTCATGTTTCTGCGATTGAAGAGGCTGGAAAAATTACTTTTTTACATAAAGTGAAAAATGGGGCTGTAGATAAAAGTTATGGACTTCATGTTGCTTCTTTAGCGAATCTTCCAAAACAAGTCATCGAGAGAGCAAAAGAAATATTAAACGTTTACGAAAATTCATCTGTGAAAGAACAAACTTTTATGCAAACGAGTCTATTTTCGGCTATGGATGAAGAAGTAGATCAGGAAAAAAATGAAATTGAAGAAAAAATAAAAGAAATCGATCCATTAACGATTACTCCTATTGAAGCTTTAAATTTATTGAATGAATTAAAACAATTAGAAGAAAAAAAAACTAGCAAGCGCTAGTTTTTATATTTCTTTATATACATTTTTATCATAAGTATGCTGATTGGTTTTTAAATCAATTAATTCAGAGGTTGTAATCATAAAAAAATTATACTCTAAGATATCTTGCTTATTTGAAGAAACAGGATCATCCCAAGTTAGATCTAAGTGATACCATTTATTGTCTAAATTAACGGCATTCCATATATGATTATCACTTGCAATTTTAAAACTTTTAATATGTAATTGTTCTAAAAACAATTCCATAGAATCTGCATAACCGCCACATAGACTATATCCTTCAATTAAATTCCCATAGGCAGTATCTGAATCATAATTTGCAATATTGTTATCACTTCGATCGGTATCATATTTGCTATGATTAATAATGTAATCATGGATTAATTTAATATTTTCCAATTTATCATTGGTAAATTGGAGACTGTTTATGATTTGCTCTATTTTTGTATTAATTTCTTTAATTTTCGTTTGATTGTATATTTTATTAATCTCTATGGTTACTTTTCCTAAATCATTATATTTTGTTTTAATATCTGAAAAACTATTATAAGGATGTACAAAATTATTAATATTGGAAAGCGTTGTATTATCATTAGCTAAAGCATCGACTTCGGAAAGACAATCTTCATAATCTTTTGGACAAAAGAAACTAAATTCATTTACACCACTATTTAAAACCGTATAATAAATATTTAATAAATCTTGATAATTTTGTGGAGCAAAGTTTTTTGTGTTTTTTACAAAAGAAAAATCATATGCCCTGTAATAACTATTTCTTTTTGGTGGTTCTACCTTTTTGTTGGCATATACAAATTTATCATAATAAAATAACATAATATTTTCTCTATACATATAGCAAATTCCTAAAATAAGAACCAAGCAAATAAATACAATAAACTTTTTCATAGGATCACCTTAACGATATTATATCATTTATCCTCTTATCTGTAAATTCAATTCATAAAATAAAAGTTCTAATTTCAATTAGAACTTTTATTCCATGTTATTTGTTTTTTTGGTTAATCTTGATTTTTCTCGAGCTGCTTTGTTTTCTTTTACTAAACCTACTTTTTTTGCTTTATCAATTCTTTTAATTGCTGTTTTTAAATTTTCTTTCGCAACTTCTTTATTACCAGTTTTTATTGCTTTTTCTACATTTTTAATTGCTGTTTTTAAACTATATGTAGTATTATTTACTGCTTTTTTTGCATTGCTTTTTACACGCTTTTTTGCACTTTTAATATTTGGCATTTTTTCACCTCGCTTTTAGACAAATATAATTCTAACAAATTTTTTCTAAAAAAGCAAATAAAAATGTTATTTTTGGTTATTTTATGAATGGGTGAAGAGAATGAAGCATGAAATTGACTTAAAAAATTTTGAAATACGTACGGATTTAATTAATGAAAATTTGGAACGTTTGGAAGATAAAAGTGGGATTTGTATAAAAAATTATATGATGCAAGATATAGAAGTAGAAGAAGTTTCTATTGATCCGCATGCAAGTAAAAGAACAGGTATTCAAGAAGGACATTATATTTCTTTTTTGTTTGATGATGTTACGGATAAAACGAATCGAGGAAATTTAATAAACACATTTGTTGCTGTTTTTAAAAAATTTTTAAAATTAAAAAATTTTGCATTAGATAAATCTTGTTTAATTATTGGTCTTGGAAATAAAGATTCTACACCAGATTCTTTAGGGCCCAAGGTAATTGATCAAATTTTAGTAACTCGTTATATAAATAGTATAAGTCCTATTGATAAGGGGTATCGTATTACTTCAGCTTTTGCGCCAGGAGTGTTTGGCACAAGTGGAATTGAAACTTTTGAAATTGTTCAAAAGCTCACCAACATTGTAAATCCAGATTTCTTAATTATTATAGATGCATTAAAAGCTATGAATGTGAATCGAGTAAATAAAACGATTCAAATTTCAGATGTAGGGATTGCTCCTGGTTCTGGTATTGGAAACAAAAGAAAAGAAATTTCTGAAAAAACAATAGGGGTACCTGTTATAGCTATTGGAGTTCCAACAATTACAGATGCTTCCATTATTGTTAGTGATACCATTAAATACTTATATAAAAAATTATCATATACGGAAGAAAATATGAATAATCCCATAAATAAGTTTAAAAAAGATACGGATATAAATTATTTAAAACAAGAAAGTAAAGAATTAACACAAGAAGAAAAAACAAAAATATTAGGGCTTGTGGGTTCTTTAGAAGAAAATGACGTTAGGCAATTGATCTATGAAGTATTAGAGCCCATTGGTTATAATTTAATGGTGACTGTAAAAGAAATTGATTTTATTATTAAAGAGTTGGTAGATGTAATCAGTAAAGCAATCAATCAGTCTTTGCATGAGCAAGAAAATATTCAATTTAATTCATGACAAACTTAAAAGGATAAGTTTGTTTTATTTTTTGACAAAATTGGAAATAAGTATTCGATATTCTAATAATGGTGGTTTTATGAAAGTATATTTAGATGTAATTTTTATAACAAACTTTTTATTTGATTTTATATTATTATTTTGTCTTTCTATTGTATTAAAAAAGCAATGTAAAATCATTCGCTTATTTTTTGGAGCCCTGTTTGGCTCTATAACGTTGTTTTCATTATTTATTCCCATGACCAATATGGAATTGTTTTTACTTAAAATAATTATGAGTATGGGAATGATTTTAATTGCTTTTAAATATAAAAATAGAAAAACATTTTTAAAAGATTTAATTTATTTATATATTATTTCTATTTTTTGCGGAGGAAGTATTTATTTCATCTATAATCAAATGGGATATAAACATGAAGGACTTCTTTTCTTAAATAATGGGTTCCATTTAAATTTTATTATTTTAGTCATATTCTTTTTCATTGCCATATATATTTATATTAAGCAAAGCAAGGATTTAAAAACAAAGGTATCGCATTATCATCAGGTGGATGTTTATTATAAGGATCAGATATTTTCTTGTAATGGTTTTTTAGATACAGGCAATCGCCTGTATGATCCTTATAAGCATCGGCCGATTTGCTTATTATATAAAAATATAGAGGTGGATAAGCCTATTTATGTATGTTATAAAACAATTCAAAAAACAGGAATGTTAAAATGTTTTTTAGCACAAAAAATTGTAGTAGATCATAAATATGTTTATGATAAACAATTGATTGGATTAAGTAATGAAAAATTTGCTATAGATGGAGTGGACTTTATATTACATAGTGATTTGGAGGGATATAATGATTAGTCTGATATTATTGGTAGGTTATTTAATTACAAGTATACCTAGTTTGTTATATGTTGGGGCTACAGATATTTTACCTGAGCCTCTTAGTAAAGAACAAGAAGCTTATTATTTGGCACTTGCAAGAGATCATGATGTATATGCCAAAGATAAATTAATTGAACATAATTTACGTTTGGTTGTTTTTTTAGCAAAAAAATATGAAAATACAAAAGTCGATTTAGAGGATTTGGTTAGTATTGGAACCATTGGATTGATTAAAGGAATTAATACTTTTTCTCCAGAGAAAAATATTAAATTGGCTACTTATGCTTCCAGATGTATCGATAATGAAATTTTAATGTTTTTAAGAAAAAATAAGAGAAGTCGAAGTGAGGTTAGTTTTGAAGATAGCCTTTCTTATGATAGCGATGGAAATGAATTGCATTTAGAAGATGTTTTAGGTACGGATGCGGATATTGTTACTAAGGGAATTGAAGAGGATGATGATAAGAAAATTATGATGGCTGAAATTGATCGATTGGATGTTCGCGATAAAGAAATCATGATTCTACGTTATGGATTAAATAATCATAAGGAAATGACACAAAAAGAAGTGGCAGATTTATTAGGAATTTCCCAATCCTATATTTCTAGAATTGAAAAGAAAGTAATTCGAAGATTAAAAAGTATTGTAAAGACGTGATGTAAAATCTTGTCTTTTTGTTTACATTTTTTTCTCTTTCGTTTACAATAAATTTAGGTGGGAATATGCAAAGATATTTTGTCAAAGAAATAAACGAGAAAAAAGCCTATTTAAGCAAGGAAGATTCTTATCATCTCCAAGTAGTCATGCGTTGTAAAAAAGGAGAAAAATTAGAAATTGTTTGTGAGGATAAATTATATTTAGGAAGGGTTTCTTCTTTAGGAGAATTTGTATGTGTTGAAATTGAAAAAGAAGTTAAAACGGACTTTTTATCTTATAAAGTTGCCATAGCACAAGGGCTTATCAAAGATAAAAAAATGGATTTTGTTTTACAAAAAGCAACAGAACTGGGTGTTTATGAAATTATTCCATTAATTACAAAAAGAAGCGTCGTAAAACTTGAAGGCAAAGAACAAAAGAAGATTGATCGATGGCAAAAGATTGTACAAGAAGCTTCTTGTCAAGCCAAACGTATTGATGTTCCTATTGTTCACTCTATTTTATCTATGGAAGAATTAATTCATCTTGATTATGATGTTAAAATCTTATGTTCTGTAAATGAGATGTCAATGAATATCAAAAAAGTCTTGGAGAAGTTAAATAGAAGTGATAGAATATTATTTGTAGTAGGAGCCGAAGGCGGTTTTGATCCTGCAGAGGAAGAAATGCTAATAGAAAATGGTTTTATTCGTGTTTCACTTGGAAATCATGTATTAAGAACGGAAACCGCACCACTTTATCTTTTAAGTGTAGTTTCTTATAATTTTATGAGGTGAGAAAAATGAAAAATTTAATAAATTTATTAACGATAAGTGGTGATGCGATTATTATCTATGGTTTAATTCTATTTATGGCTATATTGCTTGTTGTAATCTTTGTTTTAGACTTTAAGAGTAAGAAAAAATCTTTAGAAAATTCTTCTCCTATTGTTATTGAAGGAGCAACTCCAATTGAAAAATATGAAACTTATGATCAAGTAATTGATAACCTTTCAAAAAATGAAGAAATTTTAGAAGTTAAATTACCAGAAAGCAAACCTGAAACAGTTTTAGAAGAAAAAAAAGACACCGTCGAAGTTGTTCAACCAAAGGATACAGATAATCATATCAAATATGTAATTCAAAACGAAGAAGAAGAAAAAGAGGAAGCAAAAGAAGAGTTAAAAGAGTTGGTTCAAGAATTAAAAGAAGAAAAAGAAGAAAATATTGATTTAACAGATTTTGAAGTAGAACAAGAAGAAAATGCCATTATTAGTTATAATGAACTTAAAAAGGTTAGCGATACTTTATATGACAACAATGAGATGACTCAATATCAAGATGAAGGCAATGAACCTATTAGTATTGCTCAATTGCAAGAAAAATTTAAAGAGGTAAATGAAACTGTTCCCGTTGATGTAACTAGTGAAGAAGAAAAGAGCAGTTTATTAGAAACTATAGAAATATTAGAAACACCAAAAGTTTCTACAGAAGATAAGAAAGAAAAGATGAAATTAGATGATTTTGCAATTAAAACAGGAGATCATAAATTTAAAATATCACCAATTATTTCGCCAGTATATGGAACAATGAAAGAAGAACCTGTTGAAATTAATGATGATTTTACATCAAGTGCTAAATTGAAATTAGAACAAACAGCTAATTTAGAAAAATTAGATGAAGAATTAAGGAAAACCAATGAATTTTTAGCCGTGTTAAAAGAATTGCAAAAAAAATTAGATTCATAAAAACAAAGATTGAAGTTTGATTTGTTCGAGCTTCTTTTTTTGAGTGTAAAATAGGAAGAAAGAAAAATAAGAAATTCTTGACTCGGGGGGGGGTAAATATTATAATGAACATAGAAAGTAGGATGGTAAAATGGATAAGGGAAAAATAAAG
>CANQVY010000076.1 GCA_947627405.1 uncultured Bacilli bacterium
CTTGTAAATATGGGAGTGGCCAAAATAGTCATACCTTTTTGAATAATACTTGCCAAAAAAGCCCACAATGACGCTCTAGCTACCACAGATAGTTTTTTGTATTTTTCTAATACTTTCATAATCATCACTTTTTATTTTTAAAATTTTCTTGATAAGCCTCATAAGCAGGTCCACGATATCCGTCTAATTTATAATCCAAATTTAATTTATAGTATAGTTTTCTAGCTAATATCGAATTCCTAAATATATGTCTTAAAAATTTAATAGGTCTATACCATAAATAAGCATAAATATATGAACCAAAAGATATTTTAACATTATTAGCTTTTGCAATTTTTTTCATGTCTTTTACATAAGATTTTTTATTTAACCCTATCATTTTACCTACATATTTTGCCTTGTGTTTGTAAAACTCTTCTACATCAAAAACATCCTTAAAATTATTTAATTTATTAAAAGAATAAAATTGAACCATTGTTCTTAAACATTTTGAACATATAGAGCAATTATTGTATTTTACGTTATTATTATCCATAAATGCTATTTCGGCGCAAACTTTTAAATTTTTTTGAGCGGGAATAAAATCGGCTATATATTTCTCTTTTTCAATTCTACTATATTCCATACCTGCTGAATAAAATGTTAAATTTTCAGAATTCATACATTGTGTTGTAAACACATCAAAAACTGAACTATCATGCCCATTAGTTTTATTTAAATTTAAAGAAAAATTTGATATAGGGTCACCTGAACTGACATAATATATGTGAATTAGTTTTTGAAGCGCATAAGCTACTGAACCAAATGTGGTAGAATAAAACATATTAAAAGCACGATATGGTATTTTATAAAATTCAAATAAATTATTAAAGCAACATATTGCTTCTAAATTGCAATCTTTAGCGATATTTAGAATACTGGTAATATTTTTTTTATATTCGTTTTTAACTCTCTCTTTATTAAAATCACTTGTACCACTTGAACTATAAACAATATGTGTTATCTTATTGCTTTCTGGAATATCCTTAGATAAATGCTTGGCAATAGTATAAAATGTATCTACACCCCCAGAACAACCAGTGGCTACTGCCTTTTCATTTTTTATTTGTCTATCATCATATGAACCAAATAAACGAATGTTATTCATAGGATAAGATGAATTATATTTAGCTACCATAGGAATATAATATGTGGTTAACTGGTAATATAATCTTTCAGAAATTGGTGCTTCAAATTCTATATCCATATCAAGTTCCATGGCACTTGATAATAATCCCATAACAAAAGCATCACTACGTTCCGGACATAAATATTTTTTATAATTTTCATCAAATTCAAAATAACATTCTTTTGTTTTTTCTATATGGGTATTTGGGTCTAACATTGTAATGTTAGCACATAACCTAACAGCATCTCCAAAAATTTCAGATTCGCATTCTTGAATATATGGTTTTGATATAACTATTTTATTTCTCATTTAAATCAACTTCTTTCTAAATTTCTTTCAATATATTATTCATAATTATTTCGCCAACAGCTGATTCATTACATTTATTAGGTGAAATGTAATCAACTATCTTTTTGATCTTTTCTATAGCATCATTGGGACATGCTTTAAACCCACAATTTTTCATGGCATCATAATCATTTTCGTCATCGCCAATATATCCTACATCTTCATAAGTCAAATTTTTCTTTTGGATTATTTCATCTAACTTTTCTTTTTTACTAACTACATTTTGATATACTTCGCAAATATGCATCTCTTTTGCTCTATTCTCTACTATTTTTGATATTCTAGATGTCATAATTACAGTAATAATTCCCATACCTGCTAATTTTCTAAGAGGTAATGTATCATGGCAATTAAAAGCTTTCATAACTTCTCCATTTTCACCCATATATATTTTTCCATCTGTTAGTGTTCCATCGACATCTAATACTAATAATTTTATTTTTTTCATTTTGGCCTCTTTTAATCATTTACTTAGACTATGGTATATTTCGTTATTAGCGTCATTTTCATAGCTAGTGGCAAAATGACTTTTTTCATAATTAAGTATTGCATCAACTTTTGGTCCAGAACGCTCATTATATTCGTATTGTAAACTCAAATATGTTTGTACGATTTTTTTGGCCATTTCTACATCTACAACTTTACTTCCTAACGTTATAATATTGCAATTATTACTTAAGCAAGCGCGTTCCGCACAATAAACATTGGTAACATTTGCTGCATATGCTCCATTAACCTTATTAGCAGCTAGCATCATGCCAATTCCTGTTCCACACATTAATATTCCTCTATCATAAGTACCATTAACTACTGATTCAGCAACCTGTATTGCTACATGAGCATAAATTGGGTCATCACTACCAAAGTCTGTTACTTCATATCCCAAACTGCTTACATATTCTATAATTTCTTTTTTTAAATCTGCTGCGTTTGGATCACAACCTATCGCGATTTTCATTTTCTTGTTCCTTTCGTATAATTTGCTTATGTTTCTTAATACAGCTTTTTGTCTTTGATTTTATTATTAATAAATTCTAATACTTGATTGAATCTCGACGATGTTAAAAATTCAACTGGTATATCATTTTGCTTAGTTAATAAATAATCTAAGAACATTTTAGCTATCGTAGTATTAATTTCATTTGGATTTTCACAAACATTAGATAATTCCAAATCTTCTGTTGCATAATTATTTGGAGAATATTCATAACCATCAAATCCGGCTATACTTATTGACTTGACCCCTATTATGTCTAATAAACGTAATAACATTATTGCTGAATTATCTATTAATTCCCCATGTTGTTGGGCTATTTTAGCATAATCAATGATATATTCTTGTTCGTCTTCTGATATTTTTTTTACATTCGACGAAATGATTTTTTTATTATTTTTATATGATTCTTGTTCTTTTAAGGTATTATATCTTCGTACATTACTGGTATATATATAGTCAACTTTAAATTCGTTAGGGACAAAACCAACACTAATAACAATTGGATTTACATTATTTATATATTCTTGTATTTTTTCTTTCTCTTTAACTGTAGAATGCCCTGGAGCAATAACCAATATATCACGATTAAATAACTCACTTTTTAATCTATCCATATTTTGATCAATGGCATTATCACTACTTTGCAAATATTTTAAGTAAATTTGTTCAATTAAATCTTTATTAAAGCGCTTACGTGGAAATTCTCCTAATTCGTCTAATATAGCTCGAATATCTTTGGATCTGATACTACTTTTATTAGTTAAATATTGAATATTATCTACATGGGTTCCATAACATCCAGCTATAAAATATGGTGTTGTATAACCCCATGTACATTTTGTTCTAATGTTATCCATGTAATTATCGATTAAATCTAAAATTACATCCATATCATAATCATAATGCCAACGTGTATTTAAGTATTGAGCTATTAATTCAATTGGAGTATTGCCGGCTCCTCTTCCCATTCCTGATATTGTTCCATCAATTACAACATCACGAATTCCTACTGTCATTCGTACAAATTCTTGAGATAAAGCATTTGATAATTGCATATTATTATGTGAGTGAAATCCTATTTTACATGATGGATTTAAATTATGATTAATTATTTCAAATACACGATGTAAATCTTCTTGATACATTGAGCCAAAAGTATCTACTATTGAAAAACTATATGGTTCAATCTCATTAATCATTTTTATTAATTCAATCAATTCTTCATCTGTATATCCCAAAATGTCTACTGGTTGAACAAATAGTTTGTATCCTTTTTCTTTGATTTTTTTACATGCTTCGACTGCAGCAAATCGTTCATCTTTTTTAAAACATTCCCTTATCGCATCAATTGATTCTGGATCACATTCTTCTAAGTTCTCCATAGAAAATTTTCCATAATCCGTTAAAACTGTAAATAAGCAACCATTTTTATCTTTTGGAATAAATTTTTTAGCATCTTCATTATTCCGATATACAGTCTTTCCTTCACCATATCCTTCATCTTGTAAAAAACCAATCTCTATACAATCAATTCCCGCTTTAACAAGTCCATCAACAATTCCATGAATTACGTTATCGCCAAATTTTTTATCTACTAAATATGCTCCATCTCTTAATGTACAATCTAATAATTGCGTATTCTTCATCATATTTTCTACTTCCTTTTTATAATGTTCATATATACGATATTAGCAAGTTCAAAATCTTCTGGATAATCAATATCAATACATTCGTTACCTTTTACTTCAGTTATATGTGGTTTAAATCCAATTCTGCGATGATAGTTATTGTATAAATCTTTAGTAAAGGCATAGGCAGCTGTCGTTTCATTGTAAAGAGGTTCTAAATCTTGCGTTCTAGGAACATTAGTTGGATCAAAGTTCAATGCTTCACCACCATCTTTCCACAATAACTTTTGTAATTTCTCAGCTGTAAATGACGAATCACATTGACCACTTTTTACTGCCTGGCAGCATTCATTAATATGTTCTGGCGTAACAAAAGGCGAAGTACAGTTGCACATAACATAAACATCGGCATCAACCATTTTCATAAATTCGGTAATCAAATCATTTGCGGTTGCTTTATCTGTATCTAAAAACTCAGGACGTTTTAAAAATTTTACCGGTGGAATGAGATATTTTACAATCTCTTCGTCACTGCAAAACACATATATTTCATCAATTTCATCACATTTTATTAATGTCTTCAAAAATAAGGTTATTAATGGTGTCCCATCATCAAATTTTCTTGTATTTTTTCCCGGTGTCCGTTGATTTTTTAACTTAATTGGAACAAAAGCTACTGTTTTCATTTTTTATCCTTCTCCGTTTCTTTTTTTAACATTGCATAAAATTCATCCAAAGTATCTGGTATATGTATCCCACATTGAGAATTATTTGATTTTAATTTATCCCAAAAACCAGAATATTTATTATCAAATTGTTTAAGATCCGCACCTATACATTTAAATAAAAGATAGGCATTCATTTTTTCATTGCCAAAAAGTATGCGCTGAGTAGTTACGCTACTACTTCCTATGGAAATTATAACTTTATCAGAAAAATCTCCAGCTACAAGTAGAGCTTCCCATGGCACACCATTACTTCCTAACGTTTTTACACCTTTTTTTGCAAAACGATCTTCGGGTCTTCGAGGATGCAATTTTATAATAACGTTTTCTTTTCCAACTATATTTATAATTTTGTCAAAAATTTCTTCGTCATTATATTCTTTATGAAATTCTTCTAAAATGATATATTTTCTATCATATTTAGGAAGTTCATTTTCTACATTAAATATAATTTTGATATTATCTTTAAATTCTTTTGTTTCTAAAATTGTTTTATCTATTTTAAATACTGGGAACTGCGGTTTATCTATCAATAATTTAGGCTCAAATAAATACATTCCGTCTCTATTATCTCTAGATAATTTGATATGAAATATTTTATTTTTTAGGATAATAAATTTCATCAACAAAGTATATTTATTTACTTCTTCATACGGAAGATAGGATATATACCCTTCTTCAAAAATAAACGTTTTTGTATTTTTATTTACTTTGGTTAGATATGCTAGTAATGATCCTGTGAAAGAATCATAATTCCAAAAATATATTTCATCATATATTTTTTCATTTTTATCCATTATTTTCTCTAAAAATGATCTAATACAAAAAATGTATCTAAATTTTAATATTTTATTTAAATTACTGTTATAATTAATTTTAGCAGTATAAACACTATTAAAAACACCTAATTGAATAATCCTTTCTGCAATATTTTCGTATCCATTAAATGTATTTGTTAATATTATGCTTGTTTTATCATTTAAATTAAGTATTTGTTCTTTCAAACACATTGCAATGATAATTTGAATAGGAGTTTCACAAATAAATAATTTTTCCATGAACTCTTTTCCTTTCTATCAGGTGTTCCAACTAAAGTTTAATTATCTATAAGGCAATCTTTTTTCAACAATAGCATTAGCACCTATTTTCATTTTATTTCTAATTTAATACTTTCTATAACGATTTGATCAAAGCAAGGGTATAATAGAAAAAAATTTAAATTCAATAATCATTTATTATTTCGATATACTGTTTCTTAAATAAAATAACTATTAGCCTAATGATTATTTAATATATAACTTTCATTT
>CANQVY010000077.1 GCA_947627405.1 uncultured Bacilli bacterium
GAATAAAAACAAAACCATATACCTTTGATGTAGTAAACGATGGAACGATTGATGCGATGTATGATTTGTATATTGAAGTTGATGAAAAAACTTCTACATTACCTACATCCGTAATCAAATATTATTTAACAGAACAAGAAGAAGAAAAAGAAGAAGAGAAAATAACAACAAATGCAAAGATCTTATCCACAGAAAAGAAAGGAACAACAGAGGAAGGAAAAACAATCTATAAAATAGATACCAAAGATATCAATAAAAAGAAAACAAACTCTTATAAATTATACTTATGGATTGATTATGAAGCCACAACAGAAGAAGCAACCAATAAAGTCTTTGAAGCAAAAGTAAGAATTGAAGGAAGTCAAATATATGATAAGAATCCATTAATAAGTAAAATTGATGTATCCGAAGAACAAAATGGATCCGTATATGCATATATGTATAAAGATAAAACAGTAGTCATTAAAGGAGAAGGAAGAATAGCTTCTTATTTATCCGAATCATTAGTATATGTAAGTGATGAACTTATTAATTTCTATAAAAATGTTTTTACCTTTTTAGGATATGATGCTTCTAATATAAAAACTATGGGAGATTTAGAAGCATTAATGAATGAAATAGCAGAAGAAAACCCTGACGTTATGGATCAGCAATTTGAGACAGCTTTAATGCTTGTAATGTATCAAGATGTATTAAAGGAAATGGGTTATTCGAATACAGAAAGTATAAAAGATGAAGAAAGTATGATGATGTATTTTATAGAACAAGGCCTAATGGATGAAAATGGTGAATTCACAGAAAAAGGAGAAGAATTTCAAATAAAAATAGAAGAAAAATATAATAATATGGGGTCGGGTTTATCAGGACCAAGTGCAATTGAAATAGAAGAAGGGATCACAAATATACCAAACGGATTATATTCAGGAAATGAAGAGATTACAGAAGTAAATATTCCATCAACAGTAATAAGTATAGATGATGAAGCATTTTCAGGATGTACGAATTTAGCGAATATAGATATATCTCAATCTGTCACGACAATAGGAGATTCTGCTTTTTCAGGATGTACGAATTTAGCAAGTATAATTTTATCATCTAATTTAACTCATATAGGATATCTTGCTTTTTATAATTGTAGAAGTTTAACAGAAATAGATATACCAAATTCGGTAACAAGTATGGGAGATGGAGTTTTCTATAATTGTTCAAATTTACAAAATATAACTTTATCATCAAATTTAGAAAATATAGGAAATTGGGACTTTTATTATTGTAGCCGATTAACAGAAATAGAAATACCAGATAAAGTTACATCAATAGGAGATTCTGCTTTTTTGGGATGTAGTCAATTAACAAATATTACACTTTCAAGTCAGATTACCAGCATAGGGAATTCTACTTTTTATGGATGTAGAAGTTTAACAGAAATAAATATACCAGACACAGTAACAAGTATAGGAAATTCTGCTTTTAACGATTGTAGAAGTTTAACAGAACTAGTAATTCCATCAACAGTAGAAACAATAGGAATTTCTGCTTTTGATGGATGTAGTGGAATAAAAAAATTAACGATAGATGCAACAAAAAATTATGCAGACTTAGGAATGATTTTTGTAGAAGAATTAAATTTAACAGGAATAGGAGAAATGTATAATTATTCTTCTTCATCTATGCCTTGGTATTCCAGTAGAACAGAAATTAAAAAAGTTATGATAAGTAAAGGATTAACAACAATAGGAAATTATGCTTTTTTATATTGTAGTAGTTTGACAGATATAAATGTAGCAGAAGAAAATAAAAATTATTCATCAGATAATGGAGTATTGTATGATAAAAATAAAACAGAATTAATAAAATATCCGCCATTAAAGGAGTTAACAACATATAATATTCCATCAACAGTAGAAACAATAGGAGATTATGCTTTTGATGGATGTAGTAGTTTAACAGAAATAGAAATTCCATCAACAGTAGAAACAATAGGATATTATGCTTTTAAAGGATGTAGTGGAATCACAAAATTAACAATAGACATAACAAAGAATTATTCAAGTTCCAATTCATCAATTGGACCGTTTGTAGGAGTAACAAATATAGAAGAATTAATCTTAACAGGAACAGGAAAAATGTATAATTATTCTTCTTCATCTATGCCTTGGAATAATAGTAGACAAGCTATAAAAAAAGTAACTATAAATGAAGGAATCACAAATATAGAAAGTTATGCTTTTAAAGATTGTAAAAGTTTAGCAGATATTACTATTCCATATTCAGTAACGAGTATAGGACATTATTCATTTCAAGATTGTACGGGATTACAGCAGATAGACATACCTAATGCAGTTAATGAAATTGGAATGCTTGCTTTTTCTGGCTGGAAAAATACTCAAACAATAAATATAGATAATACAGAAGAGTTTTTTGATCATCTATCTAGTTCTTGGAAAACTGGTTGTCAGGCTCAAATCAATTATTTAAGAACAGAATAATAATTATGAATTAAGAAGAGAAATCTTCTTTTTTTTACGTAAAGCGATTCTATTTTTATGATAAATTTTTTCTTTTATCCTTTTTGTTTTTCTTTCAGCATATAATTATGTTATAATAAAAGAGGACGTGATATCATATGAAAATCGTTGTTACTGCAGGAGGTACGGGAGGACATATTTTTCCTGCCATAGCCATTATTAAAAAATTAAAAGAACTTTATGAAAACGTTGAAATCTTATATATTGGAACAACGAATCGAATGGAGTCTACAATTATACCTAATTTAGGTATTGATTATGTGGGTATTGAAATGGTAGGGTTAAATCGAAAAAATCCATTAAAAGTTTTTAAAACAATTTCTTGTTTATTAAAAGGAGTTAAAAAGGCTAAACAAGTATTAAAAAAATTTAAACCTGATATTGTATTAGGGGTTGGTGGATATATTACAGTTCCTGTTTTATATGCAGCTTCTTCTTTAAAAATTAAAAGTGCTATTCATGAACAAAATGCTATCGCAGGATTATCCAATAAATTACTCGCCAAAAAAGTGGATAAAGTTTTTGTTTCGATTGAAGAATCAAAAAAATATTTTGATGAAAAAAAAGTTGTTTATACAGGAAATCCACGAAGTGAAGAAATTTTCTTAGCAAAAAAAATAGATAAAAAAAACTTTCATTTAAATCCTAATAAAAAGTTAGTAATTATTACTATGGGTTCATTGGGTAGTTATACCGTGAATCATAAAATGATGGAAATATTAAAAGCAGTTAAAGATAAGAATTATCAAGTTTTATATGTTACGGGAAAGGATTATTATCAAGAGTTTAAAAAGGAAAAAGGTATACCTAAAAATGTTGTGGCATGTGATCTAATTGAAGATTGGTTAGGCCTTTTAAAAAATTGTGATGTTTTAGTTTCTCGAGCAGGGGCTACTACCATTGCTGAAATTACAGCCGTTGGGCTTGCTTCTATTTTGATTCCTAGTCCATATGTAACAAATAATCATCAAATGAAAAATGCTATGGCTTTAAAAAATAAGAATGCTTGTTGTATTATAGAAGAAGATCAATTGAATAAAGAAAATTTGCTTGAAACAATTGATCAAATCTTAAATGATAAGAAATTTTCTTTTCAATTAAAAGAAAATGCTAGAAAAATGCGCAAAGAGAATAGTGCTACGCTTATCTGTGAAGAAATAAAAAAAATAGTAGAGGAATGATGACATGCATGATGTAGTGAAATATATAAAAGATCATAATATTGGAAAATATGAGACGAATTATAGCATCAAGAGACTTACAACTTACAAAGTTGGAGGGAATGTTAGTGTTTTGGTTTATCCTAGGGATACAAAACGTTTGATCTTATTATTAAAATATTTAAAATCAAAAAAAATAAAGTATAAAGTAATTGGAAACGGTTCTAATTTGCTTTTTAGTGATGCCAATTATGAAGGAGTTTTAATTAAATTAAGTGAATTTGATAAAATGGAAATACATGGAACTACAATTAAAGTAGGATCAGGATATAGTTTAATTAAATTATCTAAAGAAGCCACTAAGAAATCATTAACGGGTTTAGAATTTGCATCAGGTATACCTGGATCTATTGGAGGAAGTATTTTTATGAATGCAGGGGCCTATAAAAGTGATATGGGATATGTGGTTCGAAGTGTAAAAGTATTAACTCCCGATTTACAAGTCATAACTTTAGTAAATAAGGAGCTTCAATTTCATTATCGTACTTCCTTTTTTCAAAAGAATCCAGATTATATTTGTTTAGAAGCTACTATACAATTAAAGAAAGGAAAAAAAGAAGCGATTGAACAAGTTATTAAAGATCGTTTAAAAAGAAGGCTAGAAACACAACCTTTAGAGTATCCTTCTGCAGGAAGTGTTTTTAGAAATCCAAAAGATAAATATGCAGGAGAGTTGATTGAAAATTTAGGATTGAAAGGTCTTTATAAAGGAAAAGCACAAATTAGTGAAAAGCATGCAAATTTTATTATTAATCGTGGGGGAGCTACGGCAAGTAACATAAGAGAACTAATGGAACTTGTTCAAAGTGCTGTAAAAGAAAACTATGGAATACAATTAAAGATAGAACAAGAAATGGTAAATTGGGAGTAGAAATCTATGGCTAAAGTGATTAAAAAACGAAAAAAATTAAAAATAGTCGCTGTTTTGATATTTTTATTTATTTTTTCGGGGATTTGTTTTGTTAGTTACTTGCTTTTAGATATGCCTATTCGAAATATTTTGATAAAGGGAAATGAAATTTTAAGCGATCAGGAAATTATAGAGCTAGCGCAAATAGAAGATTATCCATCTTTTTTAAGAACGACTTCTTATAAAATTAAAAAAAGATTAAAAACAAATCCTTATATAGAAAAAATAATTGTTAAAAAACAGTTCTTTAATAAGGTAGTAATTGAAATTGAAGAAAATCGTATTTTATATATCGATTCTAAGAGCAATGAAATGGTTTTATCCAATGGAAAAAGTATAGAGATTGATGAAAATCATATTGGTTGTGCTATATTGATTAATGAAATAAATGAAAAATTAAAGACAACATTTATTAAGAAGATGAATCAAATTGATCAAGATATTTTAAGAAAAGTATCTGAAATCAAATATGAACCTACAGATTTAGATGAGGGTAGATTTTTATTTGCTATGACCGATGGAAATTATGTATATTTAACTTTGACGAAGTTTAAAAATATAAATTATTATGAAGATGTATTACCACAACTTGAAGGAAAAAAGGGGATATTATATTTGGATTCAGGAAATCATTTTAAAATTATGGAATAAATTTTAAAAAAGCAGGTGGGATTATGGAATATTATAAAATAAAACATGATTATGAATTGGAAAAGTTAAATGATACAGGGGATCTTTTAGAGTCTTATAGTTTAGATCAAGGAATGATCATTCATTATACAAAAAGTATTCAAGCTTCAAAAAAGCAAGGGTATTATAAGACAGAAGGACATAAAATACTTTTGCCGGATAAGTACCAAATATGGGATAATTTCGTATCTACGATATATGGAAAGGGTGGATGGATACAATCTTGTATCATTGAAGCAGTTTTAAAGATTGTACAAGTCTTAGAAGAAAATCAATCGATAGAAGAGGCCTATGAATTTATAAATATTTATAAAAATAAAGATATTATTTATAATGAATTGGCTCTTACTGAAAATATGGTTTCTAATGTATGTACAGCTCTTTTTTCTTTACATCCCAAAGCTGAAGAGTTTATAGATTATAGCAATCGTATGAAAAATGAATATAGAAACAAAGATCAAAAGAACAAGCAAAAATCAAAACTTGATGATAAGGTAGCAAATTAATATCAATTTCAAAATTTGTGTGTTATTTATATAATTGTTTTGTCAAATATTTTATCTTATGATAAAATATTTTTGTTATGAAAAAGAGGGATACTATGAAAGTAAAATATAGCTTAGTAAAAAAAGAAGCAAACACAAATGCAAGATTAGGAAAATTAAAGACAAATCATGGAATTGTAGATACGCCTATGTTTATGCCAGTTGGTACACGTGCTACTGTTAAGATGTTAACGCCTGAAGAATTATATGACGTACATAGTGGAATCATTTTAGGCAATACATATCATTTATGGTTAAGA
>CANQVY010000078.1 GCA_947627405.1 uncultured Bacilli bacterium
TTTCTATTTTATTGTATCAAAAAAAGTAGACTGATTCTTTTTTTGAATCTGTCTACTTTTATCATATCACTTCAATTGATTCTTTTTTAATTTTATAACTTTTGAGGTGCTTTTACTTTCTGTATTTTCATTTTCTTGTACAAAGGCAATAATTTGATTTTTTGTATTTTCGGTTAATATTTCATTATCCATAATACCTTCTATAATATCATTTTTTATTACTTGTTGTCGATTATTATAAATGGTTGTTTCAAAAATGGATTCAATAATTTCTAATGAAAGTTTTGGATTTTTTTGGGTTTCATAATAATTGGTACTATTTTGTTTATTGGTGTGCTTTACTATTTGTTTAAAGAATTCTCGATCGATATCAAATTTTACTTGAAATCGATTTTCTAAAAGATTTTTATAGTTTAACAAAATATCTGTAAGTTGTTCTTCTTCTGGAAAAGGGATATTGATCATTTTAAATCGATTTCGAAAGGCAATATCTTGTCCTAATATTTCATCCCATTCTTTTGTTGTTGTTGTACCAATAATTTGAATATCCTTTTCTGAAAGGGCTGATTTTAAAATGTCAGCAAAAGAGGGATCTCCCGCATTGCTTTTTCCACTCATTAAGGTATGCATTTCATCAAAGAAAAAAATTACATCTTTGTTTTGTTTGGCCATGTCTAGCAATTTAGCTATTTTTCTTTCTAATTGTCCCCTATAGCTTGTTCCACTTAATAGGGCATTTGTATTTACAGATACAATGGTTTTATTTTTCAAACAGTCAGAAACCATATTTGTTTTGATTGCATACGCTAATCCCTTAACTAATGTTGTTTTTCCAGCTCCTGTTTCACCAACAAGGGCAATTGAATTTCCGGTTATCAACTTTTTCTCTAATTTTTTTAAAATCCATTCATTTCCCACTAAAGGATTACATTCAAAGTTTCTATTTGTTAATATTTCTCCACTCAAGGTATTTGCTATAATTTTTATTTCATTACTTTTTATTTCTTTTGCATTGATTTCAGTAGATATGGATGGTGTTTCTTGTTCGTTTCCTAATTTTTGTTGTAGGCTATTTATAATTATGTTTTTCATTATAGTTTCAAATTGATATTGTTTTTTTGCGGAGAAGAAATTAGAAGTTGCAAAGAAATTTTGATTTAAAATCGTTTTATTGTAAAAGAAATAAAGAAGATCTATGGGATGTACGGTATATTTTTTAAATTTCTCAGGAATTCCTTCTAAAGTTAAAATTGTTTCTAAAGTATGATCTATTAAATCTTTATAAGACTCTTCGCTAAGCTGAATGCGATTGCTTTCTTTTCTAAGAATAAATAATCTATTTTTTATGGTTGGTTTTATTTTTAATGCTTTTATCAGTGTCTTTGTTAAATGATCAAAATCATTTTTATAGATTGTATAAAATAAAGCGTAGCTTAGTGCTATATCCTGATTATATATTCTTTTATATTTTTTATAATATTTGTAACTTTGTTTCATAATTTCTTGTGTATTTTTATCATAATATATTTCCATAATTCCACATCCATTTGAGGTTTATTATAGCATGGTATGATTTATTTGACAATTGATTTTGTAATGTTTATAATGAGTTTGGTGATTTTATGAATATAGATTTATCAAGATTACGTAGTGGAATTGAAAAAGAAATATTTGTTGATGACTCTATGGTGATCGATAAAAAATATTATGAAAATAGTGAAGTTCTTGATATTAAGAATTTATCTGTTGCGGGGCGAATATATTTAAATTATGAAAATCAAGTTGCCTATGAATTTTCTATCAAAGGAGATATTTTACTGGAAGATTCTATTTCTCTAGAAGAGATTTCTTATCCAATTGATATAGAAATTGACGATGTTTTGGAAGAAAATGATAAAAACTTACAAAATACTCTTGATTTAATGGAAATTTTGTGGGAAAATATTGTATTGGAAGTTCCCCTTAAGTATTCTAAAGTAGAAGACTTAAGTCAGTATAAGGGGGAAGGATGGAAAATTATTAGCGAAGAAGATTTAAAATTAAAGAATAATCCTTTTGCTGATTTATAAGAGAGGAGTGATACTATGATGAAATTAGATATTCAAATGTTCGCAGTACCATTTAGAAAAGTATCAAAAACAAGAAAAAGAATGAGAAGAAGTCATAATGCTTTAACTGCTGCTGGAGTAGTAAAGTGTCCAAATTGTGGAGAAATGATCAAACCTCATAGAGTATGCGCGAAATGTGGAAAGTACAAAGGAAAAGAAGTTGTAAAAACAGAAGATTAATTCCTCTGTTTTTTTGTTGCTTAATTTATTTAATAAATGTATAATAAACAGTAAGAAGGAGTGATTTCAATGTTAACGGATGACTTAATTCAACTTGCAAAAGCCTATAAATCAGAAGGAATGCAAAATGTAAAAAAAATATACGATTATATAGAAAAACAATCAATTGATGATCAAAAGCAAATTCTTGCAACATTAAGAGTAAATAAATTTAATTCGCTTATAGTAGATGTGTTTTTAAATAATGATGGGAGTATCCAAGAAAAAAATGATTTGGCTTATCAGGTATCAGCCTTTAATCATCCGGGGATTATTAAAAAGAGTATTTTAGAAAAATTAGTGTATGATCAAGCTGTAAAGACAACTGATAAAACACAGTTCTTATTGCTTTTTCAAGATGAAAATATGTCTACTGATGCTGTTAGGGCAGCTAGACAGCTATATGACCAAAATTATTTTTCTTCTGCATCATTGATATCAGACGATAAAGCAAGTTTTACCTCTTTTAAGAATGCTATGGAAATTTATAAAAAAGTAATCAAATCATGTCCGGGTCTTCACGAAGTAAGAATTATTTCTTTATTCCAGGATATTCCACTTTCTTTAATAGCTCATGTTTATGATCAAGCCATTGATGAATATGGGCATTTATCTAGTTTTCAAATAGATAAAATTGATTGTTTTTTACTTAATGAGATAATAAGAAAATTTAGATCGGACGGGGAGATTAAAGAGATGGGAACTGTATATATTCATAGTCATTTAGATGATGAAGTTTATCGCTTGATGAGTATAGATTCATTTTTGAAGAAAGACTTTGAAGAACATCTAGAAATTATCGATTTATATAATCAGTCAGAAGGTAATATTGCTTTTTTCGATTTAATTTTAGAAACGCAAAAATGTTTAGAACATATACAAACAACTTACTATATTGAACTACTTAAAGAAATAATGAATTCGGATTATAATGAAGATACAATGTCTACATTTAAGTCACAAGTAAAGCAGGGGAATTATGAAAATGCTTGTAATTGGTTAAATTTATTACATGCTTCTTATTGCGATCAATTTGATCAAAAAATGGAACAGATAACAGATACAAATGTTTTTATAGAATATTTATTACAGATAAAAGAAAACTATGGAAATTGTGAATTAAAACCAAATACGTTGGTAAAGAAATTTACGAAATTAAAATCACCAAAAACAGAAGGTTAATTGTTCTGTTTTTTCTTTTTCTTGTTAAAAAAAAAGGTTTATAGTATAATAAATTAAGAAGTTAAAAAAGTAAGGTGATACGATGTATTTAAAGGAAATAGTCGCTTCAGGGTTTAAATCTTTTGCAGATAAATTATCAATTAAATTGGATGATAAGATTACGTGTATTGTTGGACCAAATGGAAGTGGAAAAAGCAATATAGTTGATGCGGTTCGATGGGTTTTAGGAGAACAATCGGTTAAAAACTTAAGAGGAGATTCTTCCATGAGTGATGTAATCTTTTCTGGAAGTAAAAGTAGAAATCCTTTGAATGTTGCGTCTATTACACTTGTATTTGACAATGCTGATCATTATTTACAAGTTCCTTATGAAGAAGTTTCTATTAAAAGAAGGGTATATAAAACAGGCGAAAATGAATATTTTTTAAATGGCGAAAAATGTCGTTTAAAAGATATTACCAATTTATTTATTGATTCTGGTGTGGGTCGAGATTCTTTCAATATCATTTCGCAAGGTGAGGTTCAAAAAATTCTTTCCAATTCTGCAAATGAACGAAGACAAATCTTTGAAGAAGCAGCGGGGGTATTAAAATATCGAAAAAGAAAAGAAGAAGCTTTAAGAAAATTAGATCGTACCCATAATAACTTAGATCGCATTCACGATATTATTCAAGAATTGGAAGTACAAATTGAACCTTTAAAGGAACAAAAGGAGCAAGCTTTAGAATATAAAGAAAATAAAGAAGGATTAGATAAATATGAAGTAGGATTAATTACTTATGATATTGAAAATATAAACCATTCTTATCGAAGGAATAAAGAAAAAATTGATCAGTTAAGTAAAGAAATAGTCTCTCTTTCTACAACTTCAAATACTACAGATGTTCATTTAACGACATTAAAAGAAAAACTTGCAAACGTTTCAAAAGATCTATCAAAATTAAATCATGAATTACTGACTGTAACTACTGAATTAGAAAGATTAAATACAAAAAAGAAATTATTAAAAGAAAGAAGTAAGTATAAAGCTTCAAATGCACAAGTTCAAAATAATATTCGAGTTTTAACAGAAGATAAATTAAGACTGGATAAAGATATTGTTTTGCTTGAAAATGAAGTTTCTACATTAAAAGAGGAATATGATGTTTTATTAAAAACAAAAAGGAAAAAGATCGAAGATTTAGAAAGTATCCATGGTAATAAAGAAAATACTCTAAAGGAGTTTAATACAAAAAATAAAGAAAAATATGAATTAATGAATAAGATGGATCAATTAAAAGAGACCATCGAAAATGGAGGAATTTTACCATTTAGTGTAAGGAAAGTTTTATCAAACCCAAAACTTAGAGGTATTTTAGATGTGATTGGAAATATTATAAAAGTAGAAGATCCTTATACAAAAGCAATTGAAGTCGCTTTATCGGCTTCTAAGCAATATATCATAACCGAAGATGAAAATGCGGCAAAGGATGCTATTTCTTATTTGAAAACGAATAATCTAGGTAGAGCTACTTTTTTCCCTTTGAATATCATCAAACCAAAAGGAATAGATCTAGATACTTTAGAATTGATTAAAACAGAAGAGGGGTATATAAATATTTTATCGGAAGTAGTGGAATATGATTCTAAATATCGAAATATTATTTTAAACCAACTTGGTAATATTATTGTTTGTGATACGATTGATCATGCGAATCAGTTAAGTAGAAAAATCAATAGTCGATATCGTATTATTACTTTGGATGGAGAAATTATTCATGTTGGAGGATCTCTTAGTGGAGGAAGTTTAAAGTTACAAACATCAATGATTTCTTTAAAAAATGATTTAAATAAATATACTCAAATATTACAGGAATTAGAGATTACTTTAAAAGAAATAGATCATACTTTTAAGGAGTTTGAAGAGCAAAGAAAAGAAAAAGAAGAGGATTTGTATGCTCTTAGAAGCCAAGAGGTTTCATATGAAGAGGAAATTAAGAATCGATTGGAAACTCTTTCAGTAAAGAAAAGTGAATTTGAAGATGTCGATAATGAATTGTCCAATTTGCTTCATGTAGCCGATGCATCGATTTCCAAAGAAGAAGAAGAATTATTAAAACAATATTATGATACAAAAAAGCAACAGGAAAAGATCAATGGTAATATTCAATCTTTGACTAAAAAGCAAGAAGATATAACATATGAAATTGAACAGATGGAGGCTAAAAATAAGTTAGCGGCTTCAAATTTACGAAAACAAGAACAGGAATTAAAGGAATTAGAGATTTCAGTTAATCGTATGGATATTCAGCTAGATCATTTATTGAATCAGTTAAGTGAGGAGTATTCTTTGACTTTTGAAAAAGCCAAAGAGGAATATGTATTGGATATTGATGTTGAAGAGGCTAGAAGAAAAGTAAATGTTTATCAAAGCAATATTAAACGGCTTGGAATGGTAAATTTAATGGCCATAGAGGAATATGAACGGGTAAATACGCGTTATGAATTTTTATTAAGCCAAAGGGAGGATTTATTAAAAGCGGAAGATACTCTTTTAGAAATCATTGATCAAATGGACGAAGTAATGAAAAGTGAATTTAAAT